>JAEYZX010000042.1 GCA_023427845.1 Bacteroidota bacterium | reverse complement strand
ATTTTGCCCATTCGTGTTGATCCGGTTGCCGATACCAATGGCACGCGCGTATCGGCGGTCATCAATTCGCCTATTTTATAATCGCCTGTTACAAGGCAGCAGATTCCTTCCGGAAGATTATTTTCCTTGACAACCTGCGCCATTATGTTCTGGCACGCGATTCCGCATAGCGGCGTTTTTTCAGACGGTTTCCAAATGCAGACATTGCCGCAGATCCATGCCAGGGCGGTGTTCCACGACCAAACCGCAACCGGGAAATTGAAGGCTGATATGATTCCGACAACCCCCAGCGGGTGATATTGTTCGTACATCCTGTGGCCCGGGCGCTCCGAATGCATGGTGAGGCCATAGAGCTGGCGAGACATTCCAACTGCAAGATCGCATATATCGATCATTTCCTGAACTTCGCCATAGCCTTCCTGAAGCGACTTACCCATTTCATAAGAAACCAGTTTTCCAAGCGCTTCTTTGTTTTCACGTAATTTATTTCCGAATTGACGAACGATTTCACCGCGTTGTGGAGCAGGCATCAGGCGGAAGGTCTTGAATGCCTCGGTTGCTTTTTCCATTGCACGCTGGTAGTCGGCCGGAGTCGACATTATTACTTTACCTATAAGTTTTCCATCTACAGGGGAATAACTGTCGAGCGTGTTGCCGTTTGCGAAAAATTCCTGACCGGTAGATGTACCTTCGTTCATTGCTTTTACACCCAATTGTTCGAGCGCTTCCTTCATTCCGAACTGGTCTGCTATTGTTGCCATTATATTGGTTTTAGATTTTTAATTTGAAGCGCAAAGGTATTATTATTTTTTGGAACACAACCGGTCGCTGTGGCCCTAGCCCTGATGGAAGCGGCAGCCTGTTGCGCCTTTCTTTAAGGCGTGACAGCTACAGCAAACAGCAGGAATGAGCTTCTAAAAATCAATAAAACTAGCGTGTGTAGCGCGGATCGGTTTCCATTACGGTGCCACATTTGTTGCAGGTTCGCAACGATTCGGAATTGTAGAAATGTTCGTAATGCGGAAGGAAATCCTGTTCGATGTCGTTGAGCTCAAAATAGACCTCATGGAGTTTGTTGTTGCAGTTATCGCAAAACCAAAGCAGCCCGTCGGTAAAGCCTTTGCCTGCGCGTTTGCGTTCAACAACAAGTCCGATCGAGTTTTCTGAACGAACCGGCGAGTGCGGCGTTTTGGCCTTATGCAGATACATATCGCCTGCATTGAGTTCGAGTTCGATGCGCTCGCCTTCGTCCTGCACGATGACTTTTATCGAGCCTTCGAGCTGGTAGAAAAGTTCTTCGGTTTCGTTATAATGATAATCTTTCCGAGCGTTTGGTCCGGCGACGACCATTACGATGTAATCATCGGAGTCGGTATAAATATTTTTATTCCCGACCGGTGGTTTAAGCAGATGACGGTTTTCGTTTATCCACTTATTCAGGTTGAAAGGTTTTTGGATTGCCATGGTGTGAATGTTTGTACTAAGGTAAGGAATTTGGCGCAAGGAAGGTTGCAGGGAAGAGGGATTAGGGATTAGGGATTAGGGAAAGTATACATGAATGATACAGATTATGAACATATTCGTTGCCGTGAATGTGCATTATGCCGGGTCCCATCAGACTTTTGACTTCCGGCTTCTGTCATTAAAAAAGCCACAAAAACACAATAAATCGTGCATTTGTGGCCTTAACTTTTTAAAGCGCTAATTACTGAACCTGCTTGATCAAATACACATAAACAGGAAAGTGATCGCTGAAACCGGGTTCACTTGGTGAATTTCGCAATGGATATCCTTTATATTGTCCGGAGGTTTGGATCAGGAATTGTTTATTGAAAATTCCGGCTTTCCAGTAACGGAATGAGTTATAATCGCCTTTTATCAATGCTTCAGACACCATGATTTGATCGAATATGTCACCTGAATCGCGGTAGAAAAGGCTCGCATGTCCTTCTTTGGCCATTTGCTCAAACGGATTGTAGATTCCGCCCTGCTTTACTTCTTCCTTTTTTAGTTTGGCGCCGATGCCTTCTTTGATGCTTTTGTTATAGCTGCCGTCATTGAAATCGCCCATCGAAATGATTTTCGCATTTGGATTGATCGCGTAAAGCGAATCCATTATTTTGCGATTAAGCTTCCCTGCTGCTTCACGAAACGGACTGCTTCGTTTTTCGCCACCTGAACGTGATGGCCAGTGGTTTACCAAAACATGGATTTCTTCACCTTCGAGAAGACCGGTCACCAACAGGATGTCGCGCGTATAGACGCGTTTGCTGTTTGAAGAAACGTGCGCAACGTCGTCGGTCTCCTCAGCCTGTTCTTTTTTAACAGCTTTCGCTTGATCCTGCGTGATCATCAATGGGATATTTACATAGCTTGTTGGCTTGAAATATCTTTTTTGATATAAAAGTCCGACATCTATTCCGCGTCGGTCGGGCGAATCGAAATGGACGATTCCGTAATCGAGTCGGGCCAGTTGAGGATTTTTTACCAAATCTTCAAGAACGCCGCGGTTTTCGATTTCGCAAACGCCAAGGATAACCGGAGCTTCCTTTTGTTGGTCGTTTGTACCGATTTGAGGAATTACGCGACCAAGGTTATTTAATTTCTTCTGGTACTTTTTTCCTGTCCATCCTCGTGCCGGCAGGTACTCTTCGTCGAAGTTCGATCCGTTGATAGTATCGAAAAGGTTCTCCAGGTTATAGAATGCCACTGTATGCACTTTATATTTTTTTTCCTGTCCATTTGCACTTCCAATTGCGAATATAATAATGAAAGCGGCGATTAAATTTTTAATTCTCATAAAAGATGTGTTATTTTAAAGTAAAGTTTTCTACAAACTTTGCGCCAAAAGTAAATAATATATCAGAAAGATGTACATTTGCCCGCTTTAAGTTTTAATTAAACTTTGTAAATAAATTTAAACCCATTTATGAGAAAGATTGTATTTAGTACGTTGCTGGTAATGCAGGTACTTTTCGCTTTTGCCCAATCGCCTACAGGAGTTTCGGGGAAAGTAGTGGATGCGCGCACGCAATTGCCAATGGCGAATGTCGTCGCTACTGTCCAAAACACCAATTTGACTACGTTGACCGACCTTAACGGAATGTTCGTTTTTAACGAAGTGGCAACTGGAGAACAGTTGCTATTAATCCGAAGCACGGGTTTCAGCGACCAGCTGATTCCCGTAACAATTGTTGAAGGAAAAGTACTTGACCTTGGCGTTGTTGTACTTGAAGCCGATCAAACTTCGGAACAACAATTGAGTTTGATTACCATAACCGAGAATGACCTGGGCGATGACAACAGCGGTTCTGAAAGTACTGCAGGATTGCTCCAGGCAACCCGGGATGCGTTCAACCAGGCTGCGGCGTTCAACTTTGGACAGGCGCGTTTTAGGATACGCGGACTCGATAATGAGTATGGCAAGACGATGATCAATGGAGTTGTGATGAACAAAATCTACGATGGCCGTCCGCAATGGGGTAACTGGGGCGGATTGAACGATGCTACCCGAAACCAGGAATATACCAATGGAATTGCCCCGTCTGCGCATACATTTGGTAATATCCTTGGAACACAGGAAATCTATACACGGGCTTCGATCTATCGTCCGGGCTCGAGAATTTCGTTTTCCGGAACCAATACGAACTACAGATGGAGAATGATGGGTACGCACGCATCGGGAATGGATAAAGATGGCTGGGCTTACGTGATTTCAGGAGGAAGAAGATGGGCTGTTGAAGGTCATTTTGAAGGAACTGACTACAGCGCAAATTCACTTTTCGCAAGCGTCGAAAAGAGATTCAACGACAAGCACAGCTTGAACCTTACGTCAATTTATGCTGAGAACAACCGAGGTAAAAATTCGCCTAACAGCGACGAGGTTACACAACTTGCCGGTGTAAAATACAACTCCTATTGGGGATGGCAAGATGGAAAGAAAAGAAATTCACGTGACAAGGATGTAGAGGAACCAATTGTGATCCTTTCGCATTATTGGGATTTTAACGAGAAAACGTCGTTAAACACCAACTTGTCTTTTCAGACCGGAAAAATCGGGAACAGCCGTTTGGATTTCCAAAATGCAAACAATCCTGATCCAACCTATTACCGAAACCTGCCTAGTTATTATACTACGCAATTCGACGATTTTGGCGATTACATAGGAGATTCACCTCTAAACCTTGCCAATGCTGCAGATGCTAGGGAATCATTCCTTCAAAACCGTCAAATCAACTGGAATGCAATTTACGAGGCCAACATAGCCAATGCGGCGCAGTTTGGTGGCGAATCGCTTACCATTTTATACGAAGACCGCACCGATGACACGCAAATATCTGCAAACTCATTCCTTACAAGCCAGTTGTCAGACAACATTGCTTTAAATGCAGGTGTGACTTATAGAAGGCTTCGATCTGAAAATTTCCAAAATGTGCTTGATTTATTGGGTGGCGAATTTTATCGTGATATCGACCAGTTTTTCAGCGGTTCGCAATCACAGCCGAACTTGCTGACACCTGACCGCGTGGTTCGCGAAGGCGACCGATTTGGATACAATTATATTTTACGTGCTGAAATCGTTGATGCGTTCACACAGTTCAAATTCACTTACGACAAATTCGATTTCTTCCTTGCGCAAACCTTTTCTAAAACGGTTTATCAGCGTGAAGGATTGTACCAAAATGGAATTTATCCTAACACTTCATTGGGAAAAAGCGATAAGGTGCGTTTTGAGAATTTCGGATTCAAAGGTGGTGTGACCTACAAAATCACGGGCCGTCATTATCTTGACCTTAACGGTATGTACATGAACAATGCGCCAACATTGCGGAACACATTCCCGAATGCGCGTTTGAGCAATGCAATTGTTACAGATCTTCAGAGTGAGACCATTCACGGAGCCGATGCGAGTTATATAATTCGCGCCCCTAAATTCAAAGCAAGGTTGACCGGATATTATTCAAAAATCCAGAACAGTACCGATATCGGATTCTTCTATGCCGAAGGCGTTGGAATCCTGAATGCCGAAGGACAGTTGCTTAACACTACCGGAGATGCGTTCGTTGCTGAAATCGTAACCGGACTCGATAAAAAGAACATCGGTGGTGAATTGGGAATGGAATATCAACTGACTTCCACTATTAAATTGACAGGTGCCGCAGCGTTCGGACAATATACGTATGACAGCAACCCGAACGTAAAACTTAACGTTGACAATGCACAAAGCGTGGTTGATTTCGGAATGTCGACCATGAAAGATTACCGTCAGCCGGGAACTCCACAACAAGCATATTCTGTCGGAGTTGAATACCGTTCGCCTAAATTCTGGTGGATCGGAGCAAATGCAAATTATCTTGACGACAATTATCTTGATATTTCACCGTTATTGCGTACATCAAATTTCTACAGAAATCCAAATGATCCCGATGGAATGCCATTCTATGGCGCTACCGAAGAAGAAGGCCGACGATTGCTGAAGCAGGAGAAGTTCGATCCAATCCGTCTTTTCAACCTTGTGGGTGGAAAATCATGGAGAATCGACGGTAACACAATCGGATTTTTTGCCAGCGTCAACAACGTATTTGACATTGAATACAAGACCGGCGGATTCGAACAGGCACGTAATGCCAACTATCAGGAAATCCAGCAAGATATGACCGGGCCCGCGCGTGCTTTCGGACCGAAATATTTCTACGGATACGGCCGTACATTTTTCGTAAATTTATATATCAATTTCTAATTAAAAAAAATTCTATAAAAAGCAAGAATATGAAATCAACATTTTTTAAATCACTTTTATTTGTTGCGCTATCGGCGGGTTTTGCTACAAGCTGCGTCAATGACGACGATTACGACACGCCCGAATTGGTTTGCAACGAACCAAACCTGACGGTCACTAAAACCGTTCAGGAAATATTTGACGCTGCAACCGCAACGCCAACCTTGTACACAGAAGACGATGTTATCGAAGCTTATGTTGTCTCTAGCGACAAAGGAGGAAACTTCTTTAAAACATTGTACCTGCAATCAACCGATGGCGAACTTGGTTTTTCCATGCTGATCGACTATGCCAACTATGCTACGATCATGCAGCCGGGACGTAAAGTTTACATTAAATTGAAAGATCGTCATTTTCAGATCAAAGACGGCGGATTGCTTATCGGTCAGCTTGATGGATCATCAATCTGGAGAATTCCGGCACCACAGGTTACAAAAGTTGTGCAGCGTACTTGCGCACCGGCTGTAGATGAGGAAACTTTGGTTCAGCATATAACAATCGATGAGGCAATTTCATCAAACGACTATTTGAATATGCTTGTTGAATTCGACAATGTACAATTTGCCACAAGCGCTGTAGGTTTGCCATACTACCAAACTTCATCAGGAAGCGCAGGGACCAATTACCAGCTTCTTGATCAGAATGGAAACTCTATTACTGTTCGAACTACCGACTTCTCTTCGTATGCTGCCGATATCGTTCCTGGAAACAGTGGGAAAATCCGAGGAATCCTAAGCCGATTCGGTACAACCTTTCAGTTTTCACCTCGATTTGAATCAGATATCAAACTTACCGAAGAACGTTTCTACATTAATACACAGTTGGGTGGAGATGCACTTCAGTATTTGGGAAGTTTCACCGAAAATTTTGAAAGCTATGCTGTGAACAACAGAATATTCCCTGGTTACATCAACGATGCGTATGTAGGATCAAGATATTGGGAAGTAAAATCGTTCAGCAACAACAAATACATCCAAATGACTTCAAACCAGTCAAATGAAGTAAACCGTTCGTTGTTCTTCGTGCCGGTTGATATGACTGCCGCAAACACGCTTTCTTTCCAAACAAAAGACGGATTTAACAACGGAGCGGTTTTGAAAGTGTATTACACAACCGATTATACTCCGGCAACAGATATCGCCGATGCAACTCTAGTCGATATCACAAGCCAGTTTACAATAGCGTCTGGCACGACATCGGGTTATGCCAATAACTTTACGGATAGCGGAGTGTACAACATTCCTGCATCTGTTACCGGAAACGGATTTTTCATCTTCGAATATTCAGGAACTGGAGTAGCGCCAATCCGAACTACAACAATGCAGATCGATAACATCACAGTAAACTAATTACTTTGATAGATTTTAAGAAAGCGGGGCTATTGTCCCGCTTTTTTTATTCCTAAACTTTAAATCGATTTTACCGCCTTTTTATTTTATTTCTTAAGATCAGTCCATCCTAACGCTGATAAATCGTCAAATCGGCTTATTCTGCTTTACAAAGCCTGCAAATTAGATTGCGGCGACCGGTTCATCAGATTCTTTTTATCGTCCATTTGGCTTTTGACTTATCCAACATATGCGGCGAAACTCAAAACTTAATGCATTCAGGAGCTGTTTCCCGCTGTCCGCTGTATCTTTTATTGCCACAAAATCTGATACTCAAATCAAATGCCGGCCATGCAATAAAAGGATGCCGCTTCCATCGGGGCTAGGGCATCCCGCGATTATTAAAAATTTCCGGTTAAAGTGGCGTGACTTTTGCAAAACCTCGCAGGTCTTAAACCTCGGAGGTTCAAAACTGGAGAGCGATTACCGGATAAATTTTATTGAAAAGATTATGATGAAGCTTTTTTTTATGTTAATACTAGGTCCTGCCCTTTTTGCCCAGCAGCAGGTTTACAATGTCCAGAAATATTGCATTGACGAAAAGCCAATTGTGGCAAACCAATGCGATATCACCGGAAATGAATATTCGTTTGTATTTATTGACACGGCAAAAATGGAAGTTACTTTATTCCTATCGACGAATAAATTTAAGTATCAGATCGTCGAAACTAAAAAGCAATCAGGTACTGCTGTATTTAATCTAAAGGATGATTCCGGTAGCGCCACAATGACAATTCGTAACGAGAAAACAATCGAATTCATACAACCCGATCGTCGGATCAAGCTGACCGTGGGAAGTTCGACGAAGACCTAAATAAATTTCCACTAATAAAAAAAAGCAGCCCTTTCGGGCTGCCTTTTTATAAAGGATTGTAATGTTATTGTTTCACTATGATGAACTCGCTCCTACGGTTCTTCGCGTGCTGCTCCTCGGTGCAGTCGCCTTTGCAGTCCTCCTTCGGCTGGCTCTCGCCATAACCCTGTCCGGAT
>JAEYZX010000018.1 GCA_023427845.1 Bacteroidota bacterium | reverse complement strand
ACTCCGCTCAAATAAAATATATCACGGTGCTGCTGGAATGGCATCGTACTATCGGCACTGATTGGATAAATATCATTTGAGTTGAAAACTGCAAGGCTTTTTGGTTTCATATGGGCCATGAATTTTTGCCTGTTTTTGACAAAAAGTCCACTGTCTATCGGGAGATATTTCATAATGGAATTTATTAGGTTTTCAAAAGTAAAAACTTTAAAAGGAATTGTTGTTAATTTGCGGGTAATTTTGGAATGCCGCTATGACCAAATTTTTTAAATCTTTAGCATTCATCGTATTGGCGACGGGCATTTGTTCGGCACAGGATAAAATGCCCTATAAAATCTTTACATCAGGCGGAAAACCTTCCGATTACTCAAAAATGATTGCCGCAGCTGCGAAATACGATGTAATACTTTTCGGTGAGGAGCACAACAATTCGATCGTACACTGGCTTGAATTAGAATTAGCGAAGGATCTGGCAGAAAAGAGAGCGATTACAATCGGACTGGAAATGATTGAAACCGACAATCAGCAGCAGCTTGACCAATATCTGAATGGTGAGGTTGCACAAAAGCAATTTGATACGATTGCCCGGCTTTGGCCAAACTACAAGACGGATTATAAGCCGATTGTGGATTATGCGAAGAATGCCGGCATAAAAGTCGTAGCTACCAATGTGCCACGCAGATATGCCAGCATGGTTTATAAAGGCGGATTTGAAGCATTAACGCAACTTGATTCAGCCGACTTTAAATGGATTGCGCCGCTTCCTGTAAATTATGACCCTACACTTCCCGGCTATAAAAAGATCGTTGAAGAAATGGGTGGACATGGTGGCGAGAACCTGCCAAAAGCACAGGCGCTCAAAGATGCAACAATGGCGCATTCGATTTTGCAGAATCTTTCAAACAGTTTGTTTATCCACTATAACGGGACGTATCATAGCGATAATTTCGAAGGGATCTTTTGGTATCTGAAAAATGCAAGACCAAAATTAAAGGTAATGACCATTGCAACCGTATCCCAAAAAGACTTGACGCTATCTAAAAAGGATCATCATAAAGCCGACTTTATAATCGTTACGGATGAGGATGTTACTAAAACCTATTGATTGATTTAGTATAAATCGGCCGGAATCAGTTTTAGGAATTGCAGTTTTCGCCCACTTTAAATTCATTATAAATTAACCGTGTCATTGCGGATAATATGATTTAGCCGTATTTTTGTTTGATTTTTACAAACAAATTATTTATAATCTTATGGCAAAATCTGCTATTCTAAAGTCGTCCTTAGCGAAGAAGTACTGGATGGCTCTGACAGGTTTATTTTTGTGCTTGTTTTTGGTAGGCCACCTGGCCGGTAATCTTCAGTTAATTTTTGGCGATGCGTTACAATTCAACCAGTACGCGCTTTTCATGACCACGAATCCGGCTGTCAAAATACTGTCTTACCTGACTTATTTTTCAATCATTTTCCACTCTGTCGATGGAATATTGCTTGCCTATCAAAACAATAAGGCACGACCGGTAAAATACGCAAAGAACAAGCCGGAAACGATCAGTCCCTGGGCATCTCGAAATATGGCGATACTTGGGACCGTAATCCTAATTTTCATTGTGACGCACATGATTACCTTTTGGGCGCCTATGCATTATGACGAAAAAATGCCGCTTCAGGAGATAACTGTCGACACGCCAATGGGTCCTCGTCAATTGTATCACACGGTAGCCGGAAGCTACGCTGAGAAAGAGAGTGTCGAGATACGCAACAGAACAGAATTTTTTAATGCTGAACTTGACCTGAAAATCGGCGAAGGTTATAAAGACCTTCATAAAATCACATTTGATTTCTTCAAAGATCCTGAATTTGGATGGCTATATACCGTACTGTATGTCATTTCAATGATAGTATTGGGATTCCACCTTCACCACGGATTTGGCAGTGCATTCCAAAGTATGGGTGTCAATCATCCAAAGTACACACCATTTATCAAGAACTTTGGTAAAGCGTTTGCGATAATTGTTCCGTTTTTGTTTGCGGTAATTCCGGTTTACATCTATTTCTCCGATTCCATTCAGGCGCTTTTAGCCAAATAATATATTATTATGAGCTTAGATTCGAAAATTCCAAATGGTCCTATTGCTGAAAAATGGACCAATTATAAAGACCATATCAATCTTGTTAATCCCGCCAACAAACGAAATCTTGATATTATCGTTGTGGGTACCGGGCTTGCAGGTGGTTCTGCCGCCGCAACATTGGCAGAGTTGGGTTATAATGTAAAAGCATTTTGTTTTCAGGATTCACCGCGTCGTGCGCATTCTATTGCTGCGCAAGGCGGAATCAATGCTGCAAAAAATTATCAAGGCGACGGGGATTCGATTTTCCGTTTGTTTTACGATACAGTGAAAGGTGGCGATTACCGCGCCCGTGAAGCCAACGTACATCGTCTTGCGGAGGTCTCGGCCAATATTATCGACCAATGTGTTGCCCAGGGTGTGCCATTGGCCAGGGAATATGGCGGAATGCTTGACAACCGATCCTTCGGTGGAACATTGGTATCACGAACATTTTACGCAAAAGGCCAAACCGGCCAGCAATTGCTTCTAGGTGCCTATTCTGCAATGAACCGGCAAATTGGCCGCGGCAAAATAAAGATGTACAACCGTCACGAAATGCTTGAATTGGTGATTGTTGACGGCAAAGCACGCGGAATCATAGCGCGTAACCTTATTACCGGCGCAATCGAACGTCATTCGGCTCATGCAGTTGTGATCGGTTCCGGTGGTTATGGAAACGTATTCTTCCTTTCAACAAACGCGATGGGATCAAACGCTACCGCTGCATGGAAAATACACAAAAAAGGTGCTTTTTTCGCAAACCCATGCTATACGCAAATCCACCCAACATGTATTCCGGTTTCAGGAGATCATCAGTCAAAATTGACGCTGATGTCGGAATCGCTACGAAATGACGGCCGGATCTGGGTTCCGAAAAGCCTTGAGGATGCAAAAGCAATTCGTGAAGGAAGAAAGAAACCTACCGATTTATCTGAGGCTGAAAGGGATTATTACCTCGAAAGGCGCTATCCGGCATACGGAAACCTCGTGCCGCGCGACGTTGCTTCAAGAGCTGCGAAAGAGCGTTGTGATGCCGGTTTCGGAGTCAACAAAACAGGCGAAGCAGTCTATCTGGATTTTGCTTCAGCAATTCAGCGCTATGGAAAAGAGCAGGCTTACATAAAAGGTCTTGATGCCAACGATGAGAAAATCGTCATCAAACTCGGAACTGAAGTGGTCGCCAATAAATACGGGAACCTCTTCCAGATGTATGAGAAAATTGTAGACGAGAATCCATACGTGACCCCAATGATGATTTATCCTGCAGTTCACTATACAATGGGCGGTACGTGGGTCGATTATAATCTGATGACGACCATTCCGGGTTGTTTCTCAATCGGAGAAGCCAATTTTTCTGATCACGGAGCCAACAGGCTTGGTGCATCGGCACTGATGCAGGGTCTTGCCGATGGTTATTTTGTGCTTCCTTATACCATTGGAGACTATTTGTCGCCCGATATTAAGACTGGTCCAATTTCAACCGAACTACCGGAATTTGTCGAAGCCGAGAAGAATGTTCGAGAACAGCTTGAGAAATTCATCAACAATAATGGAACCCATACGGTGGATCATTTTCACAAACGACTTGGTAAGATTATGTGGGACAAGGTAGGAATGGCGCGTAATGCACAAGGTCTTTCTGAAGCCATCGTTGAAATAGCGGAACTTCGCGAAGAGTTTCATCGCGATGTCAAAGTTCCTGGAGTTTTGGACGGTTTCAATCAGGAGCTTGAAAAAGCAATGCGCGTAGCCGATTTTCTTGAACTGGGCGAATTATTTGCGAAAGATGCGCTGCACCGCAACGAATCATGTGGCGGCCACTTCCGTGAAGAATACCAAACTGAAGAAGGTGAAGCATTACGTGACGATGAAAATTTCGCATATGTTGCCGCATGGGAATACAAAGGCAAACCAAGTGATGCCGTACTTCACAAGGAGCCGTTGGTGTTCGATGCCGTTAAACTTGTCCAAAGAAGCTATAAATAAGATTCAGTAGCGAATAGGATTTCGCTGTAAAAAATAAAGAAATGAAACTTACACTTAAAATATGGCGCCAGAAGAACGCCAAAGATAAAGGCCAAATCGTTGATTATCCAATCGACAATGTCTCGCCTGACATGTCATTCCTCGAGATGCTTGACGTCTTGAACGAAGACCTTATCAATCGAGGTGAAGACCCTGTTGCTTTCGATCACGATTGTCGCGAAGGTATTTGCGGAATGTGCTCGCTTTTCATAAACGGAGAAGCACACGGTCCCGATAGAGGCGTTACAACCTGCCAACTACACATGCGAATGTTCAAGGACGGCGATACGATTTTCATCGAGCCGTTCCGCGCAAAAGCATTTCCGGTAATCAAGGATTTGGTTGTCGACAGAAGTTCGTTTGAGCGTATTCAACAGGCAGGCGGATTCATATCGGTCAATACTTCAGGGAATACGATCGATGCAAATGCGATCCCGATTCCGAAACACGATGCCGACCGTGCGTTTGATGCTGCAACTTGCATCGGCTGCGGGGCTTGTGTCGCGAGTTGTAAAAACTCTTCTGCAATGCTTTTCGTGTCCGCAAAAGTGTCGCAATTGGCATTATTGCCGCAAGGCCGCGTCGAGGCACGTGATCGCGTACTCAATATGGTTGCCCAGATGGATGCCGAAGGCTTCGGTGCCTGCTCGGTTACCGGCGCATGTGAAGTCGAATGCCCTAAAGGGATTTCGCTCGAGAATATCGCACGCATGAACAGGGAATATCTCAAAGCAAGTATGAAATAGAATCCTTCTGCAATATATAAAGCGTGTCCGATGGATGCGCTTTTTTTTTGCGTTGCGCCCATCATAATTGTACCTCTGTCGGATTGTTTCGGGCGCCGGGCTGTACGCTATATTCCCGGCAAGGGCCGGGCGATGCCGCTTCCATCCCTAACGCGACAGCATCTACAAATCAAGCGATCCGAATAAATTCAAGTAGCTGTTTACACTAATCATGTATTGTTGTTATTTTGTATCTTTAGTATCAAATCACCTGAAAATGAAAATCAGCTTAATTCAAAGTAACCTCAAATGGGAAGATCCTGAAGCCAACCGAAACGAATTTGAAAAGCAAATTGAAAAGTCGGCAGATTCCGATTTAATCGTGCTTCCCGAAATGTTTACTACCGGTTTCACAATGAATCCGCAACATTTGGCCGAGCATCCCAACGGCACCACAACGCGATGGATGCAAAAACTTGCCAAGCGGCATAATTGCGCAATTACAGGCAGTATCATAGCAGCGGAGAACAGCAATTATTATAATAGATTACTGTTTGTTGAGCCGTCTGGCAAAGTGACTCCGTATGATAAACGCCATCTTTTCTCATACGCAGGTGAAGATAAAATTTATAGCAGAGGCGAAAAGAAAGTGATAATCGAGTACAATGGCTGGAGAATTTGTCCACTGATTTGTTACGATCTTAGATTTCCCGTATTTTCCCGAAATGTTGAGGATTACGACATCGCACTTTATGTGGCGAATTGGCCAACACAGCGAATTTTTGCGTGGGACACGTTGGTCAAAGCCCGCGCGATTGAAAATATGTGTTACGTGGTTGCGGTAAACCGGGTCGGGCAGGATGGCAACGGACATGATTATCCCGGACATTCGCAAATACTGGACCCGGTTGGAAAAATGTTAACTGAACCATCCGAAAATGAATCCGCGCTAAATGCAGTTGTCAACAAGAATGAATTATACGAAAAGCGTCAACAGTTAGGCTTTTTGGATGATCGCGATACGTTTACCTTAAATTGAATTGCTCGACCCAATCCCAGTTTGCCCTGATGTTTATCGGAGCCGGAAAATAGATGACCTGTTCAGACTGACGTTGTTCGAGAAAATTCCCCGCATCCCATTCTTTATTCCGATTATCGTCATAAATTGCCCGTAGCGTATAGATCATGGGTTCAAGAAAGAGAAATTCTATTTCAGTTTCGCTCTCTGTGTATTTACTCGCCATAACCTCTCCTTTCGAATTGGTCAGTTCCACAATTACGGGAAACCGGTCCACGTTCTGCAGCGAAATGCGCATATTCGCATATTCTGACGAGTTTTTCGTGGTCAGGTTATACGTCAATGTATCGTTGGTTTCCTGATAGAAGTCGGTCAGCGCACCGGGTAAAAAACGTACCGCGTACTTCTGCAAGGGCTCTCTTTCAAAATCGATTTTGAGTTGCTGATTGTATTCGTCGTAGTTTGTCGAAAAGGCCACAGCCGATGAATCTTTGTTGATGACTGAAATTTTGGATTCGTCGACGTCAATCACCGGTTTGCTCGCATTTATCGTAAATGCATTCCGAAGCGGCAAGGTTCCGGCCTGCACAGGCGTAAAACTTAATGTATCTTTCTTCTGTGCCCGCATTTTGACCGTGAATTCCTGTCGGTAGTCACCTTTTGATGCCGTGAGCTGAAGTGAATCGGTTTTTATAGGTGAGTACCAAACCTGAACCGAATCTTTTCCTATCAGCTGTGTCACAATCGACGGAACGATTTCGTTACCATTCCGTAGGGTTACGTCGATGTCCTTTGGTTTGCCCTCGTAGCCCATCACAATTCGGTTTCCTGAAACCTGTGACGGCCTTACCGCTTTAAACGGAAGCTCCTCTTTATACAGTTCGAGCTCGTATAATGTGTCGGTTGGGATCGTGACAAATTCAGAAATAAACCCGATTTTATCATTTTTAGGATCGTATCGGTTATTGTTATTGTTGTCTTTAACCGCAATTAACCTGTACTTACCTGCTTTCAGGTAATCAAGTTTGAATGTGGTTAGGCTGTCCAATGTATTTGTGATGTATCGCGGAACTTTTTTGTAAATAATCGAATCTGTATAATTATCATCAACTTCATACAGCATTACCGAAACAAAATTATCGGGTGCGGCAGAATATGCATCTTTGATCCTTCCACCCAATGTTAGTGAATCAATGTATGTACCGGTGGAAAAAACATATTTAAAGAGTGGATACGGATTGCTTTCGTTATTATCCTGGATACTTTGTCCGAAATTAAAACTGTAGGTCGTATTTGGTTGCAAGGTATCATTTATTTTTATCGTGATGTACCTGCTTGCGGTGGCTGGAGTAATGATTGGATCGGAATTCAATGGCGGCGATACTATCAGTTGTTTGTTGACGTCTTTGAGTTTAATATATTCGTCGAAAGTCAGCCGAATCGTATTGCCTTTGAAGCCGGTACTGAAATTTTCAGGAGCGCTATTGATGAGTACAGGCGGGATAGTATCTTTCAAACCACCTGTGATGGAACCTCTTTTTGCGCAGCCGGTTACGCAAATTGCAACAAGTAGAAGCAGGTAAATTGTAAGCTTTTTCAATTCAAATTGTTTTCACAAAATAACAATTATATTTATTGTAAGTGAAATCATTTTTGAATTTATTGGCACCGTGGATATGGTAATCGTTGATTTACGAATGCGACATTGCCATGCATGCTATGCTGACCTTTGCGCCCGGAATTTGCAGTATGGCCCTGCAGCAGGCTTCGAGGGTGGCACCTGTGGTTAGTACATCGTCAATTATTAGAAAATGCCTGTTGTAATGATTCTCAGTATAAGAAGCATCGAAAATGGATTGGTGTCCCATGATTCTTCCGAGCAGATTTTTTTTCGTCTGTGTTTTCGAATACACTTTGCGGATTAATATTGAATCATTGAACGGAACTCCTAAATCATCAGATAATGCTTTCCCAAAAGCCGTCACCTGGTTATAACCTCTTTGTCTTAACCTTTTTTTGTGCAGCGGTACAGGAACGATCGCATCAATCGGTGACAGCTTAAAGAGTTCCGCAAGAGTAACGGAGTACCAATGTCCGATCGCCTCACCAATGCCTTCCTGACCTTTGTATTTCAGTTTGTGGATCATTTCCTGAACGATCCCTTTTTTGTGATAATACATAAATGCGGCTGCATGCTGTATGGGAACCTTGCCGTAGAATTTTTTAAATGCTTCGTTATCGGGATTTAAATGATGTCCGGTAAGTGGAATTTCGTGCCGGCATGAGGTGCAGATTGTAACTTCACCATAACCAAGGATTGTATCACAACCGGCGCAAATGTGCGGAAAAAACAGGTCAATCAGGCTTGTAAACATAGATTTTGGCTTTAGATATATAAATGTAGAAAAATTGCATGGATTATGGTAATCTCAGTAGGGCTTTTTATATTTTTGCACCATTATGGCAAAACAGGAAGATATATTTAAAAATGTAATTTCGCATGCAAAGG
Source organism: Bacteroidota bacterium (assembly GCA_023427845.1). Lineage (GTDB taxonomy): Bacteria > Bacteroidota > Bacteroidia > Flavobacteriales > Flavobacteriaceae > Flavobacterium. Next base: position 16,030 of record JAEYZX010000018.1, on the reverse strand, counting down.
AATACGGCTTCATATTTCCGTCGAGCGAAATATACGACGGGTTAAGTGCAGTTTACGATTATGCCCAGAATGGGGTTGAACTCAAGAAAAACATTCGCGAATACTGGTGGCGATCAATGGTCCAGATGCATGAAAACATTGTCGGTCTTGATGCTTCAATCTTAATGCATCCTACAACGTGGAAAGCTTCGGGACATGTTGATGCCTTTAATGATCCGCTTATCGATAACAAAGATTCCAAAAAACGATACCGCGCCGACGTTTTGATTGAAGACTTTGCCGAAAAATTAAATCAGAAAGCACAAAAAGAAATAGAGAAAGCGCGCGTTCGATTTGGCGATGCATTCAACGAAGCAGAGTTTGTAAACACGAATCCGCGAGTGATGGAATATCAATCGCGTCAAAGGGAGATACTTGAACGTATGGGTCGTTCCCTTGAGAATAATGATTTGGACGATGTCAAGACGCTGATTGAAGAACTTGAAATAGCCGATCCTGAAACGGGATCCCGAAACTGGACCGAAGTCCGCCAGTTCAATTTGATGTTCGGAACCAAATTAGGCGCTTCAGCTGATACCGCCATGGATTTATATTTACGTCCGGAGACCGCACAGGGGATTTTCGTAAATTTCCTTAACGTCCAAAAATCAGGTCGAATGAAAATTCCATTTGGAATCGCGCAGACCGGAAAAGCGTTCCGAAATGAAATTGTCGCGCGTCAGTTTATCTTCAGGATGCGCGAATTTGAACAAATGGAGATGCAGTTTTTTGTTCGTCCGGGCGATGAAATGCAATGGTATGAGTATTGGAAGACAACCCGACTACAATGGCATTTGTCACTTGGAATGGGTAAGGAAAATTATCGTTTCCATGACCATGAAAAATTGGCGCACTATGCGAATGCGGCTTGCGATATCGAATTTAATTTCCCGTTTGGCTTTAAGGAACTTGAGGGAATTCACTCGCGAACCGATTTTGACCTGAAAGCACATGAGGAATTTTCGGGACGTAAATTGCAGTATTTTGACGCCGAATTAAACCAAAATTACACTCCATATGTGGTAGAAACATCGGTCGGTTTAGACAGGATGTTTTTGGCAATTTTCGCAAATTCTCTAAGAGAGGAATCACTTGAAGACGGATCTGTGCGTACGGTGCTTCAGCTGCCATCGGTTTTGGCGCCTACAAAAGTTGCCGTGCTTCCGCTAATTAAAAAAGACGGCCTTCCTGAACTTGCTCACGGTATAATTGACGAGCTGAAGTGGGATTTCACGGTGTCATATGACGAAAAAGATGCAGTAGGCAGACGATACAGAAGGCAGGATGCTCTGGGCACGCCATTTTGCGTGACGGTCGACCATCAATCTCTCGAAGATAACACGGTAACTATTCGTTATCGCGATTCGATGAAGCAAGACCGGATTGCGATTCAAGATATAAAACCATTGGTCGAAAAAGATGTCGCAATGCGATCATGGCTGATGAAAATGAAAGAATATTAATTAAAGGCTTCATCTGAAGCCTTTTTTTATGATTTGGATTTTAGGAAGTTTAGCCATTCTGTAAGTGGTAGCCTGTCTGAATCCGGAATAACTTTTTGTTCCATGGACGGCTGATTCGTTCGAGCCGGTAAAATAATTTTTTTTGAACTTGGACGGCGCTTATGATCTTTTAGATACGCTTTGACGCGCTTAAGCATGTACCACGCCGATTTTTGTGTGATTTTAAGTTCTTTCCCGAGTGCTACGGATGTCAATGGAGAAATATTGGCGATAAGCCATATTGCCTGAAACCAGATAGCAAGCGGGATTTTGGAATTGTGGAATAACGTATTTGTTTTAACGTTGAAATATTTTCCGGTATTCTTACAACGGAACTTTCCGTTTTTGCAGGTGTATACTTTCGAATTGATATCAAACGGACTGGTTATTTCATTTTGCCACCGAATTTTCTCCAAATAGGTAATGATACCATCTTCGTCGGTAAAGTTTTCCTTCACTGTCGATAAATTCGGAGCGTTTATGATCTCTTTTAAATCCATATTCGACCACAAATATATAAATTTAATGTAATCTCGTAAATAAATTCTACCTTATAAGTTATCCGCAGTACCTTTCGCGGTGCTGTTTGTCGACTTTATTTGCAGTTCGTATTTTTTTGCTAACAAATCGGTGATTTGTGTCAACAATCTATTCAAACGTAATGCGGAAACAATTAAATTAGCGATGACAGAATCCCTAATCTGCATCAACTTTTATCAGATAGCTTAGCAATTTGATACTGATGCTTTACCAAATGTAAGGCAACGATGAATTATACGTACATTATTATCGACGATAATCCTGAGGGCATAGCCGGTACTCGGGCTGTCGCGTCACGATTTGCGGAACTTCAACTTGTTGCCGTGGCCCAAAACTATGAAGACGGCCTCAATGAGATTCTTGAACACAGTCCCGCAATAGTATTTCTTGAAATCGATCCCGAGAATAAAGACAGCAATCTGTCGCTTGCACTTGTGAGCGAGCTGCATCGATACTTCACTACAATTCCTAAAATAATAATCACCACCACCAATAGGGATTTGGTGTTTCAGGCCTGCCGTTATGATATACTGGATTATTATCTAAAACCTTTTGATGCAACCGATTTGCGAAAAACGTTGCTTCGACTCCGCCGACTAGATAGAAGTGATGAGCGTGGCAGACTCGAATCCGGCACGGTTGCTGCGGATTTCGAGGTTTTTGCCGAAAAGGAAATTCCCGTACCGGAAAAAAAACAAGAAGAAACTGAGTCGGTAACAATTGACGATTCTTCACGTACGGAACTTGAAAACATAGCTCAAGAGAGCACGGAAGCACCTATAGCAACGTTAGAGTCTAAACCACTAATTATTTGTGTAAAATCGTATGGAGACTATCGTTTTATTGAAGCAAAGGATATCTGTTATCTCCAAGCCGATAATAACTCTACAGACATTCATCTCAATAACGGTGAGATGATTACTGCTTTTAAAACGTTGAAACATTTTGAAGGTGTGCTGTCATCGCCGTTCGTGAGGATCCACAACAGCTACATCGTAAATATTGATTATGTATCCCGAATACATACGGGTAATGCCGTATGTTATATTAAAAACACCACCACCAAGCTGCCATTCTCCAAATCCTACAAGGAAAATGTTGATGCGATAATCAACCGTATTACCACCGGAAATTACCTCGAGATCTAAAAAGCACCATTTACCCTTTTTAACGTTTCATTCACTATCAGACGAACCCATTCTACCATTAAGTCTCATAATTCTTACACTTCTCGTTAATGGCTTGTTAATTTTACCCTCATGAACGTGTGAATTCATACAACCAAGCAAATCATTAACAAACATAAGTCTCAAATTATGAAAAAAGCTATCTTAACATTCGGATTATTTTCTATGGTAATGGTATTGACGTCGTTTACAACTCCGGACAGTAAAATTGGTGAAATAAAGAGGTTTGGTGCTCTTCCGATAATTCAGAATAGTGTTGTACTACCCAATTCTTTTGAAGTAAAGAATGATAACGAGCCAGGTGGAACTCTTTCGCCTACACGTCCCACTAAAAAACTCGATTTCGAACCAGGAACGGTTTCACCTACACAACCTACTAAAAAGTTGGATTAAACAATAACATTACGTTTCGAAGATTTTAAGTAATAAGGCTATCATTGATAGCCTTTTTTTTGTGAGCAGACATGTATAATAAGATAGAATTTTTAATGTTGTTATTTTTTACGATAGCTATTAGTTGTGGTGATAATAATGATTTAAAAGCTGTAGATGTCGCTAGACGCGATTCTATTGAAACATATCTTAAGTTGTCTAATAGTTCTACATCAGATGTAGCTAAGCAATTTTATTATACAAAAAAAGCACAACAGTTGGTGGCCAATGAGCCTTTGGATTCCATTAAAGTGAAATACTTATTTCAGGTCGCTAATAGATTTTATAATCAAAATAAAACTAGAGAATATAAATTAACGTGTGAAGACTTAATCCATTCTACCATTAAAATCAATGATACTGCTAAACTCGGAAAAGCTTATAATTATTTAGGTGACTATTATCTTAATGCAAATGCAAGAGACACCGGATATTATTATTATCTAAAAGCTGAGAAAATTTTTAAGCAATTGAATGATGTCGAAAATCTCACAATTACTGCTTTAAGTAAAGCTACAATTCTATATGAAGCACATGAATTTTTTGAAAGTGAGGCATCCACGCTACAAGCACTTAATTATATAAAAAGAAAATACCATCGCCGCAGACATTACGAGGCACTGACTCTGTTAGCTTTAACTTCTTGTGAATTACAGGAGTATGATAAGGCGCTAGATTATAATAGAATGGCATTGAAAATTATAAAAAATAAATTTACTGACGATCCAGAGCGTCCATTTGCAATTACAATGAATAATTTGGGGAATGTCTACCAACGCATGGGAAATCACGACTATGCAATAAGGTGTTTCCGTGCGGGGTTGGAAGAAAAAGATTTATTATTGAGAAACGCGCGAATATATGCTATTTTGTTGGATAACCTTGCATATTCAACTAATCAACAAAACAAAAAGAACGAATTAAGTGCTAAGTTATTCTCTGAAGCGCTTCGTTTAAAAGCACTACAATATGATATTTCATCAGTAATATTTACAAAAGTTCGCTATGCGGAGTATTTATATGAAAAGGGAGATTCAATTCAGGCTTTACGGTTAGCAAGAGAAGCCCTTAAATCTGCTAGAGATAACAATTTATTGGCAGATATGTTACCTGCACTTAAGTTATTAATTAAGCTCGAGCCACAAAACAATAATCAATATATTACTTCCTTAATCAAATTTAACGACAGCCTTGTTTTTAAGGAACGTGCAACAAGAAATAAATTTGCTAGAATTAAATACGAAACGAACGAACTATCTATCCAAAAACAAATAGCTGTCAAACAACGGTGGATTGTGGCCGGAGCTGCAATAGTTATTATCTTACTTATATTGTTATTGTTGGTTATCCAGATTCAGCGGTTAAATAAAAAGGAAATGCAGTTTCAGCAGAATCAACAGGAAGCCAATGAGCAAATATATTCGTTGATTATTGATCAACAATCAAAAATTGATGAAGGGCGCGAAAGTGAGAAACGTAGAATTTCTCGTGATCTCCATGACGGCATAATGAATAAATTGACAAGTATAAGGTTGAATCTATTTATCCTCAACAAAAAATCTGACAAATCGACTATTGAACATTGCATCAATTATATAAGTCAAATACAAGATGTAGAAAAAGAAATTAGAAATATTTCGCATGATTTAAACACAGATATCTTAGGAAAAGAAGATAGTTTCGGCATTTTGTTACAATCTTTTTTTAACGAGCAAAGCGAGATTGGAAATGCAACCTACTTTTTAGAACTAGATCCACAAATAAATTGGGATATATTAGATACCACTAAGAAAGTCAATTTATATAGGATTCTTCAGGAAATTTTTAGCAACATAACAAAACATTCTATGACCACTTGTGTTGAGATTGTTATTCGACGACTTCCTCGCGCGGTTGAAATTCTTATTTCTGATAATGGCATCGGCTTTAGTAAAAGCGATTATAAAAAGGGCATTGGTATTAGAAATATTAAATCGCGGATTAAAATAATTAAAGGGAAAGTAGAATTCCAACATACAAAGTCGCAAGGCACAAAAATTAAATTGCTTATTCCGATCTAGTTACGTACTTTTCCACTATAAAAAATAGACTGTTTATGGTTGTTTCATTACTAATTGTGGACGATCATCCAGCAATGATCGAAGGGTATAAAAGTATACTGTCATATAATTCATTAGGGATGCAATTCGATATTACCACCGCTCGAAATTGTATAGACGGATATAATATGATTTCCTCGAATATCAATTTCGATATGATTTTCCTAGATATCATCTTGCCAACAGCTGAAGAATTTAAATTAAAATCAGGAATTGATCTTGCTCTTTTTGCTCGCGAAAAACAACCATCCGCTAAAATTGTTTTCTTAACCTCACATACTGAATCCTTTGTGCTATATTCTGTTATTAAAGATGTAAGGCCCGAGGGATTACTTGTAAAAAGTGATTTCACAGCAAATGATTTGTTATTAGCTTTCGATAGAATATTTCAAGGATTTAATACGTTTAGTCCTACAGTACACAAAAGTATTAAAGATATATCTCGAAAAAATATATACTTAGATTCATATAATAGAAAAATAATCTCATTGTTAGCAAATGGAATTAAAACGAAAAATCTCCCTCAATATTTGAATTTATCTATAAGTGCAATCGACAAACGAAAAGCTCAGATAAAGGAATATTTTGAAATTGAAAAAGGTACAGATGAAGATATAATCCGTGAGGCAAGAAATTGTGGATTCATCTAAAATTTCGGTTTGTTACTAACTGAATTATTGATGTATAGGGCATTCATATTAAAACCGTCATTATTCGTGTTTTTTTTTTAAGTGTCAATACTTTTACTATTTTTGAGCAAATTCAAACACTGTTGAAAAGTTATTTATTAATATTTTTCCTTTTAGTGCTTATATTGTTCAGTTGTTCTAAAAAGGATAAGACTTTTCAGGACATTACGAGATCTAAGGATAGTCTAGATATCTTTCTTAATTTGGCTGCTGCAGAAACGTTAAGTGTCGACCAAAGACTACAATGTAATAACGTCGCTTTTAACATCTTACAATATGAAATGAATGATTCGGTAATGCGGGAAAATTTATTTCGTGTTGCAAATAGATATTATAATCTACAATTTCCTCAACTATATAAAAAATCTTCTAGGTTTGTACTTACTAAAGCTATACAGGCAAGCGATTCTGCCGATATAGCCAAAGCATATAGTTATCTTGGCGATTATTATTATTATAATGTTAATCCAAAAGACAGTGCTCTTTTTTACTTTCTATCAGCGGAAAAAATATATGATCGTTTAAAAGATCATAAAAATTTGGCCCAGATGAATATAATGAAAGCGAATGTGTTTTGGAATGAAAAAGACTATTTCGGAAGTGAGTCTGCGGCCTTAGATGCATTAAAATATGGACGGTTGGCCGACAGCCATCAGAAAGAATATGAAGCTTTAACTTTTCTTGGGATAATATCCAATGAATTAGACGATTTTGAAAAAGCATTAGAATATTTAAATAGAGCGGTAGTTGTTATTGAAAACAACAAACTAAGCGGTGGTCATCAATTACCAATAACATTGAATAATATTGGAAATGTTTATCAAAATTTAGGCAAAAATGAACTTGCAATAAAAAACCTGGAAAAGGCATTATCTCAACATAAACTAATTCAAGAAAATCCAGATTTGTATGCCGCATTACTTGACAACCTTGCATATTCTAAATTTCAATCGAAGAAAAATGATGCTGAGATTGAAAGTCTTTTTCAAAGATCAATAGCAATAAGTGATAGTTTACAGAATCTTACCTCACTGATTTACAGTAAAACAAGATTAGCTGAGTACTATTATTCTATTGGAGATACTATTCAAGCAATTACACTTTCTAAAGATGCTCTTGCAACGGCAAAAAAAAGTAACCCAATAGATTTATTACGACCGCTTAAACAATTGTCTAATTATATTCCAGAAAATGCAGGACTATACTCTACCGAATACATTAAAATCAATGACAGTCTACAAGAAGTCGAACGGAAAGTTAAGGATAGATTTGCAAGAATACAATTCGAAACAAATGAGATAATTTTACAAAACGACAAACTCGAAGAACAAAACCGAAACCTCCTCTTATTCTTTGTAGGAACAGTGATGATAGGATTATTGCTATTCGTAATTCGGACGCAACGTGCTAAGAATCGCGAACTTCTGCATAAACAGGCGCAGCAAAAAGCAAATGAGGATATATACAACCTGATGCTTTCGCAACAAAATAAGATTGAAGAAGGTCGAATCCAGGAAAAACGGCGCATTGCACAGGAATTACACGATGGCGTACTAGGGCGGCTTTTTGGCGCACGTTTAAATCTTGACAGTCTAAACAAGATGGACGGTGAGGATGCTGAAGAGAAAAGAAATAATTACCTTGCCGAACTAAAGAACATCGAGCAGGATATCCGCGAAATTTCTCATGATCTGAATCGCGAGAAATTTGTGCTTATCAATAACTTTGTCGCCATTTTGAACAATTTACTTGAAGAGCAGGCCGCTTCGTTCGATACAACTGTTCATGCCAATATCGACAATACAATAAAATGGGATCGCATAAGCAACTCACTCAAAATAAATCTATACCGCATAGTCCAGGAAGCTTTGCAAAACATCAATAAATATGCTAAAGCATCCACTATCGAAGTTTCATTGACACAGAAAGATGGCCATATTAACCTTAGCATATCCGACAACGGTATCGGCTTCGCAGTCGAAAAGAAAAGTAGGGGTATTGGACTTCAGAATATGGTTTCACGCGCTAATGAATGCGAGGGTGTATTTGATATCCGATCTAAAAAAGGTAAAGGCACAACAATCAGCATAGAGTTCCCAATCGAATCAAAATCCATAACAGCTTAACCATGTCCAAGAAAATTACGATTCTTATTGTTGACGACCATCCCTTTATAATCGAAGCGTATAAGAATGCGATCAAAGGCTATAATTCATCAAATTTTGAATTTACCATTATCCAGGCGAGTGATTGCCGATCAGGCTACGACCATATTATGAACCCGGAAGCTGGTGTGTTTGACATTGCGTTTTTCGATATAAGCATGCCGCCATATGAGGAAAAAAACATTTACTCCGGAGAGGACCTGGCAAAACTCATAAAGGAACAGATGCCTCAGTGTAAAGTCATACTATTGACAATGCATACTGAGCTGCTCAAGATTAGTTCCATAGTAAAAACAATAAATCCCAACGGACTTATAATCAAGAATGACCTGACTTTTGATGAATTGTTGATAGCATTTGACCGAATTTTAAAAGGCGAAAATTATTACAGCCAAACGGTCGTAAAACTTATTAGCCAACTTCAATACGACAACATAGAAATCGATTCGTTTGATAAACAAATTCTCTATCACTTGTCGAAAGGTACCAAAACCAAAGACATTCCGAACTTTGTACCACTGTCTTTAAGCGCAGTCGAAAAAAGAAAACTAAATTTAAAGGAGACTCTTAATATAAAAGGAGGAAGCGACATCGACCTGATTCGCGAAGCCAAAACCAAAGGATTGCTATAATTTTGGAAATTTGCGGAAAACCGTACCGAAATTTGCGGAAAACCGCATATTGTAAAAGCTGTTTTTTCTATATTTTAGCGGCATATTGGTAAGTAGTAAAAAATGAATGCCCCGTCAAATCCATTTGACTTGACCCCGCTACCTGCTAATTAAAAGCGATACATTAGGGAGTATCGCTTTTTTTATTTAATCGCTTAACGAATTCCAACCACGCGCTTTTAGTGCGATTTTTGTATTCGCACGCGTAATCAAATGAATGCCTTCAGTGGCGTTGGTCATATGGCCGATTATCGTAAAATTCGGATTTCCCTTTATTTTATCGAAGTCTTCCATTGCAATGGTAAACAGCAATTCATAATCTTCTCCGCCATTTATTGCAACCGTGGTGGCATCAATATCAAATTCTTCACAAACTGCCATAAACTGGGGATCTAACGGTAGCTTGTCTTCATATAAATTGCATCCAACACCGGATTGTTTGCACAAGTGCATGATTTCGGATGAAAGCCCGTCTGAAATGTCAATCATCGATGTGGGTTTTACTTCAAGCGCATGAAACAGGGTGCGAATGTCTTTACGTGCTTCGGGTTTCAACTGACGTTCGATAATATACGTATACGGATCAAGGTCAGGCTGCGAATTCGGGTTGACCTTAAAAACCTGCTTCTCACGTTCAAGCACCTGTAACCCCATATAGGCCGCTCCTATATCGCCGGTCACAACCAACAAATCATTTTCCTTTGCGCCATTGCGATAAACAATTTCAGATTCCTCGGCTTCACCAATTGCTGTAATGCTTATGATCAACCCTTTTTGTGACGATGTTGTATCGCCGCCGATAACATCCACCTTGTACTCTTGTGCTGCGAGTGCAATGCCGGCAAACAATTCTTCCATTGCTTCGAGCGGAAATCGATTCGAGATTGCGACCGACACCGTGATTTGCGTCGGTTTGGCGTTCATCGCACAAATATCCGAGAGATTAACTACGACCGATTTATAACCTAAGTGTTTGAGCGGCATATAAGCCAAATCAAAATGTACGCCTTCAATCAGCAGGTCGGTTGAAATAACCACTTTTTTATCATTAAAATTAAGCACCGCGGCGTCATCGCCAATACCTTTCAGTGTCGACTGCTGGTTTATCGTAAAGTTCTTTGTCAGGTGTTCGATCAAACCAAATTCGCCAAGTTGCGAAATTGACGTCTTTTGTGGAGTCTTATCTTCGAGCATAATTATTTAATTTCTGCAAAGATAGGTTGTTTTTATGGGGTGCTATTGTAAAAAAAATCGGCCACAAATTTACGTTTATACGCGATTCGTGGCCAAAGTTTAGTTTATTGCTGAAAACCGGCGAGCGGTTTAGTCGTTTAGTTTCAAAACTGCCATAAAAGCTTCCTGCGGGATTTCGACATTTCCAACCTGGCGCATTCTCTTCTTGCCTTTTTTCTGTTTTTCCAGAAGCTTACGCTTCCGCGAAATATCCCCGCCGTAACATTTTGCGGTTACATCCTTACGCAACGCTTTTATAGTTTCCCGAGAGATTACTTTCACTCCGATGGCAGCCTGTATAGGAATATCGAACTGTTGACGCGGTATAAGCTCTTTCAATTTCTCGCACATTTTTTTTCCGATATGATAAGCATTGTCGACGTGTATCAACGATGATAATGCATCAACGATTTGACCATTGAGCAGAATATCCACTTTTACCAGGTTTGAAGTGCGCATTCCGATCGGAGTATAATCAAAAGAGGCATATCCTTTCGAAACCGTTTTCAATCGATCATAAAAATCAAATACAATTTCCGCCAATGGCATGTCGAAATTAAGCTCCACACGCTCGGTCGTCAGATAGGTTTGATTCGTAATTTGACCTCTTTTTTCAATGCAAAGCGACATCACATTGCCGACAAAATCCGATTTTGTAATAATTGTTGCTTTAATAAACGGCTCTTCAACATGATCCAACCGCGAAGGTTCAGGTAAATCGGATGGATTGTTAACAACAAGGCCAACTTCGGGTTCTTTCTTAGTATACGCTAAATACGAAACGTTGGGAACGGTCGTAATCACAGTCATATTGAACTCGCGTTCCAGTCGTTCCTGAATGATTTCCATGTGCAGCATTCCTAAAAACCCGCAACGGAATCCAAATCCCAGTGCTGCCGAACTTTCCGGTAAAAACACCAGCGACGCATCGTTAAGCTGTAATTTCTCCATCGAGTTGCGAAGTTCTTCGTAATCTTCTGTATCCACAGGATAAATTCCCGCAAAAACCATCGGTTTGACATCCTCAAACCCCGTGATCATATTTGTTGTCGGCATTTTTGCATCGGTCAGCGTATCGCCGACTTTGACTTCTTTTGCCTCCTTAATTCCCGAAATCAAATAACCAACATCACCTGTCGAAATTACTTGTTTCGGAACCTGGTTCAATTTTAAAGTGCCGATTTCATCCGCAAAATATTCTTTTCCCGTGGCCATGAATTTAATTTTCTGACCCTTTCTGATTTCACCGTTTTTTACTCGGAAAATAACTTCAATTCCGCGGAAAGGATTATATACCGAATCAAATATCAATGCCTGTAAAGGCTCGTCAACAGAACCTTTAGGAGGTGGGATTCTCTCAATGATCGCAGCCAGAATAGCATCAACTCCCAATCCTGTTTTGCCTGAGGCGGGAATGATTTCATCGAGTTTGCAACCCAGCAAATCGACAATGTCATCGCTCACTTCCTCCGGGTTTGCGCTTGGCAAATCAATTTTATTTAATACGGGAATAATCTCAAGGTCATTTTCGAGCGCCAGGTAAAGATTTGAAATCGTTTGCGCCTGGATGCTTTGGGCCGCATCAACAATCAGTAATGCGCCTTCACACGCCGCGATCGAACGCGAAACTTCATACGAGAAGTCGACGTGACCAGGAGTGTCAATCAGATTGAGAATATATTTTTCGCCTTTGTAGGTGTATTCCATTTGGATCGCGTGGCTCTTGATCGTAATTCCACGTTCGCGCTCCAAATCCATGTTGTCCAGAAGTTGTGCCTGTTGTTCACGTGCAGTAACCGATCCGGTAGCATCAAGCAATCGGTCGGCAAGTGTGCTTTTTCCGTGGTCGATATGGGCAATGATGCAAAAATTGCGTATGTTTTTCATTCTTTTTTTGTGAATTTTCATGCGACGCCAATTCGGCAATCGCTCTCCGGTAGCGGATTAATCTGCAAATATAGGGTAAAGTTCTTCAGTTGCAAGCAGCTCGCGTCGAAGAAAATGCGGCCATATAGAACAAAAAAAAGCACCCGTTTTAAGGTGCTTTAGGCAGGTTGGATGATGGAAGTCACGGTTTCGCCATCTGATCGCTTACCGACATGTCTTTGACACAGACATATTTTCCGTCACGTTTTTCGAAGATGCTTATGAAGTTACCCGAAAGCGCTTCAGGATTTGTGGCATCCGACAAAGTGTATCTTCCGGTTTCTACTACTTGATTCCCGTCGGAGGAAACCATTATGTCTTCGGTAATAAAGTTGATCCGTGAACCTTTTGGAAGCAAAGCAATTTCCTTCGCAAGCGATTCTTTGATGGCTTGTTTGCCTACGACAGGTGGCTCGTTTTGGTGATAGCTTGTCGCGTCTTCGGCATAGTACGCTGCGGCCTGGTCTGCATTGCCCATGTTGACTGCATCGGCATAGGTATTTTCCATCGCTGAAATTTCTGCCCTGATCGCCTCTTTGTCGATGGTTGCAACCTCCGTCCGTGTATCGCCTTTGGCATTCTCGCAAGAATGAAAAAGTGCTCCCATAAAGCAGATTAGAACTGCTACAAGAATTTTTGTTTTCATGACAATTGAATTTAGATGAGTATAAGTGTTTGGCTGTGAGTCAAATATAACGATTTTAATGTTTCTTTAACAGCTTTCGCTCAAAAATGTTTCAACCCTGGAAAGAGTGGACTACGATCGGATCAGATTTGTCATAAAAAGCTTAATTTTGCAGAAAATACGAGCGATGGTCCGGATTGGCAACATAGAATTACCCGATTTCCCATTATTGCTGGCGCCGATGGAGGATGTCAGTGACCCGCCATTTCGTCGATTGTGCAAACAACATGGTGCCGATTTGATGTTCAGCGAATTCATTTCGAGTGAGGGACTTATACGTGATGCAATCAAAAGCCGCGCAAAACTTGACATATTCGATTACGAGCGGCCCGTCGGAATTCAGATTTTTGGTGGCGATGAGGAAGCAATGGCATTGTCGGCTAAAATCGTGGAAGCGGTAAACCCCGACCTTATCGACATCAATTTTGGTTGTCCAGTAAAGAAGGTCGTCTGCAAAGGAGCAGGCGCCGCTGTTCTAAAGGACGTAGATCTGATGGTGCGGCTCACCAAAGCCGTCATTTCGAGTACGCATTTGCCGGTGACGGTCAAAACGCGGCTGGGATGGGACGACGATTCAATAAACATCGACGAAGTGTCCGAACGGCTGCAGGACATAGGCGTTGCGGCACTCTCCATTCACGGACGCACCCGTGCACAATTATATAAAGGCGAAGCCGATTGGTCGCATATCGCCAGGGTAAAGAATAATCCGCGTATCACAATTCCGATTTTTGGGAACGGCGATGTAACCACAGTCGAGAAAGCGCTCGAATACAAAAATAAATACGGTGTCGACGGAATCATGATTGGTCGCGGGGCCATCGGTTATCCGTGGATTTTCAACGAAATCAAACATTTCTTCAAAACTGGCGAACATCTGCCGCCTCCCACAATGTCCGACCGGATCGAAGCAGCCCAAAACCATTTGCATTGGGCAATCGAATGGAAAGGCGAGTGGACGGGAATCGTAGAAACGCGACGCCACTATACAAACTATTTCAAAGGGATTCATTCGTTCAAAGAATATCGCCAGCGATTGGTGACATCCGACAGCTTATCGGAATTAAATACCGTATTCGACGATATCCGCGAAGTGTTTGCAGATTATCAATTTGTGTAGAAACCTACTATTCCAACAATTTTTTACTGACCCTGCTTGATGCAATCATCGACGCCATAAAGCCGAGAATCGTAATTGTAGCAAAAACGATCAATACATTTTGAACTGAAAAAACAACAGGGTAAGCAAGCGTAGGGGTTATCATTACCAAATTGAACTGTTGTTGGATCAGCACAACGACTATCCCGAGGACCAACCCGATTATGCCGCCGCCAACGCTTAAAAGCGAACCTTGCAACAGGAAGATTTTGCGGAGGTCTTTGATTTCGGAACCCAGGCTGAACAACGTTTTTAAGTTGGCTTTCTTGTCAAGAATCATCATGATCAAAGCTCCGATCAAATTGAACAGCGCGATAATGATCACCAGCGTAAAAATGAGATATACCGCAATATTTTCGGTGTTCAGCATTTTGTATAACGAATCATTAAGCTGGGCTCGGGTCTTGACATTAAAGTCCGGTCCAAAGAGCTTCCGGATTTGATCGGTGGTGTTATTTTCATCGGCAACCGGAGTAAGCTTTACTTCAACAGCAGAGATTTGGTTGGGTTTGTATTCCAATAAACTCTGCACAATCGCCAAATCGGCAAATACATATTTAGAATCGAGTTCTTCGTTGATCGCGTAAATCGCGACGGGTGCAAGTACTGCTTTTCGGAAGGCATCATCTGGATTTTCGATGTCGCCCCTTCCCGGACGTGGAACAAAGACCTGGAAAGGATTATTGAAATCGAATAATCCGAGCGATAATTTACGCGATATTCCATGTCCAACTACAACTTGCGAAGTGTACGGTTCAAGCCATTCGCCTTGATAAATTGCCTTCTGAACATCATTGACGTCGCCAAATAGGCTGTCGACACCCTTCAGATAGGTAACATGTTCTTTTTCATCAAAAACAAAAAGAACCCGCTCTTCAACTACTTTGCTGAATGATGCCACACCCGAAATCGCATTTAGTTTTCGTTCCTGTTCAGGAGCGAGCACAAACGATTTTCCAATTTTGCCACTAATTTTTAAGTCGGGGTCAAAATCATTGCTGAACGACAAGCTGAAATCTTTAAGTCCGCTGAACACCGAAAGTACAATGAACAACGCCATCGCCCCAACGATAATTCCCATTGCCGCAATTCCGTTGATAATGTTGATCGCATTATTTTTGCTGGCGCTCTTTAGGTACCGTCGGGCTATGTAAAACGGGAAATTCACTAGGATTTTTTGCGTCGTTCGAGTAAGTCGCGGTTTTCAATTGGATTTTCCTTACGCGAAAGCGCAGAGTCGATCTTTTCGATATAATCAAGCGAATCGTCTATCCTGAAAACAAGGTTTGGCACGCGGCGCAATTGAAGTTTGACACGTTGTGCAAGATCGTGCTTAATTAGTGGTGCGTTCGATTTTATTGCAGCCAATGTCTCGGCCGCTTTCTCCTGCGGGAAAATGCTCAAATGCACGGTTGCAACCGAAAGGTCGGAGGTCACCAATACTTTTGAGACCGATATCACAAGGTTTGGAATCCCGTTTTTCCGGATTTCGCCCTGCAGGATATCCACCAGATCTTTCTGAATCACACCGCCAATTTTCTTTTGTCTGTTCGTTTCCATAGTGCAAAAATACGACTTTTTGAAGTCACGATCACCACCCATTTTAGCCGCAAAGTTTTTATCTTTGAAGCGGGAAGCCATTCCTGCTGTCCGCTGTATCTTTTCCGCGCTAAAGAAGCGCGAAAAAGGATGCCGCTTCCATC
>JAEYZX010000011.1 GCA_023427845.1 Bacteroidota bacterium | reverse complement strand
AAAGGTCCGCCAATTGGCGGACCTTTTCTATTTTAATGTTATGGCAACCTTGTCGATCGCGGCAATGGTAAAATCGAGATCGTCATACGTCAGTGCATCGGTTATGAACCAAGTTTCGTATGCCGAGGGCGCTATGTAAATGCCTTCACGAAGCAGTCCGTGGAAGAAGTTTCTAAATGTATCATTGTCACCTGCAACTGCACTTGCAAAATCGGTCACCGGCACACCGGCAAAATGAACCGAAATCATCGAACCGACACGGTTTATCGTGAAATCCAATCCATGTTTTTCCAACGCAGACCGAATCCCTTTTTCCAAATACGAGGTTTTTTCGTCAAGTCGCTTAAACACCTGCAAATCCATATTTAATGATTGCAGCATCGTTAGTCCCGCTGCCATCGCAAGCGGATTTCCGGAAAGTGTTCCCGCCTGGTAGACCGGCCCAATCGGTGCAAGCTTATCCATTATTTCGTTCCGTGCCGCAAAAGCGCCTACAGGGAGCCCTCCACCAATAACTTTACCAAAGGTAACTATGTCGGCTTTAACGTTAAACAGCTCCTGTGCGCCGCCTCTTGCAAGCCTGAATCCCGTCATGACCTCATCAAAAATCAACAATGCGCCATGTACATCACAAAGTTTTCGCAATCCTTCCAAAAATCCTTCTGAAGGCGGTATGCATCCCATATTACCCGCGACCGGTTCGATGATTATCGCTGCGACCTCGCCCTTGTTTTGTTCTAAAATTTCCGCGACATTGTCAAGATCGTTATAACGTGCGAGCAATGTATCTTTGGCCGTTCCTTGAGTGACTCCCGGGCTGTTTGGCATACCAAATGTCACAGCGCCACTACCGGCCTGAATAAGAAATGAATCGGAGTGGCCATGGTAACAACCGGCAAACTTGATGAATTTATCTTTTCCGGTAAATCCTCTCGCAAGCCGAATTGCGCTCATGCAAGCCTCCGTTCCCGAATTTACGAACCTGATCTTGTCGATATTCGGAACCATTTCAATTGCCAGCGTAGCGATTTGTGTCTCGAGTTCAGTTGGCATCCCAAATGAAGTACCAAGTTCCGCTTTTTCGGTAATGGCATTTACAACAGGTTCAAATGCATGGCCTAGGATCATCGGCCCCCACGAATTAATGTAATCGATCAGCCGGTTGCCGTCTTCATCATACAAATACGCGCCTTTTGCCCTTTTTACAAAAATAGGCGTTCCTCCAACGGATTTAAACGCGCGCACAGGCGAGTTAACACCGCCCGGTATAACTTTTTCAGCTTCTGCGAACAGTTGGCTGCTTCTTTTATATAACATTTATTTTACTTTTAGGAATTGCCCGATCGAAAGTGCGTTATCGTGCATATTGTTCTTACGCTTGAGTTCGTCGACGGTAAGATTGAATTTTTTAGAAATCGAATACAACGTATCGCCCGGATTTACCTCATACATATCGGCTGAAGCCACCATCGCGACAGCTTTTTCAGGTGTATAATTTTTACCCAGGACCTCAGAATCAAACCGATCAAGCTGAAAACGTTCAATCAACCCGATGAGTTTCTCCGGATACTTTGGATCGGTAGCATAACCGGCAGAACGCAGTCCCCGTGCCCACGCTTTATAATCATCTTTTTCGAGTTTAAAAAGTCCGGCATACCTCGACCGACCAGTCAAAAATAATGAGTGGTCGTTATAGGATTCGGCTGCACGGCTGTATTTGCGGAAACATTCCTGCGCAGCATCATCGTCGTGGCGCACGCTTTCGCCTGTCCATCCCGTATGGCATTTGATACCGAAATGATTGTTTGCCTGAACGCTCAATGTTCCGGTGCCGGCTCCAGATTCAAGAATTCCCTGTGCCAATGTGATGCTCGACGGAATTCCGTAGCGCGCCATGTTGCTTTTTGCAATTTCCTTGTATTCGTTGATGTAATCCAGGATCACGTCGTTTGTCACTTTTACCTTTGAAGTGGCCTGAAGCACTTCGGCAGGACGCGAAGAATTTTCGTGTGCCGATTTCGAAACTGTTTTTGCGACAGGTTTTTTATAAGGTGTCTTTCTTGCCGCAACAGATGTTGATGGTTTTCGGTAAGTAGGTTTTGATCGCGAAGCAGTCGATTTTCCCGGTCCGCAGCTAACAAGTAAAATGGCAGTAAATACAAGTAGGATTTTTTTAATCATGGCTTTCAATTAATGGCAGGTTTTTATTTCGTAGTTTATTGTTCATTCCCTGAATTCCCTGGAGACCACCAGTGTGGATGGCCAGTACCTTCGAGCCGCGGACAAAATATCCGTTGGCAATCATGTCCATAACGCCGAAAAGCAGCTTTCCCGTATAAACCGGGTCCAACGGAATCGAATATCTCGTATTAAAATCGTTGATAAACGTTATCAGCTCGGCTGAAATTTTGGCGTATCCTCCAATATGATAATCGTTTATAAGCTTCCAATTGTCTTTTTTTGCAAACTTTGAAACATCGGATTCAAGATTCGCATTCAGTACCGGAAATCCCAAAACGGTCTGTCGGTCAGTTGAACTGTTAATGATCCCGCTCAGCGTACCGCCGGTTCCGACAGCGCAGCAAATATAATTAAATTCGGTATCGCGGTCCGTTAAAATTTCCTCGCAGCCTTTTACCGCAAGGCCATTTGTCCCGCCTTCCGGAATCAGATAAAAATCGCCAAAACTGCTATTTAACTGACATACAAATGATTCAGCCGACTTCATTCGGTATTCTTCCCTTGAGACAAACACAAGTTCCATACCGAACTTTCTCGCCAAAGACAATGTGGGATTTAATGTGGTGTGCGATTTGATTTCGTCGCCGCGGATGATGCCAATTGAACGCAATCCGTTTTCGGCAGCCGCAGCCGCAACCGCCACAATGTGATTTGAAAAAGCCCCACCGAATGTCAGCAGCGTTTCTGCGTTCTCGGCTTGGGCCTTAATAAGATTGTATTTTAATTTTCTGAATTTATTCCCCGAAATATAAGGGTGAAGGAGGTCTTCACGACGGATACTCAATGTTACGCCGGCGTCTTCAAGCAAAATGTTCTGCGTTATGCTTTCCATTGCTTACAAAAATAAGCATTCTATCGAACTACTGCATTCTGAATACAGATATCTTTTGTGCAATTGCACTTCCCTTATCCGATAACACTTTTACAATGTAAACCCCTTCCGAAAGTCCCGAAGTTGGAATCGAATATTCGGGAAGCCCGCCTATTTGCTGATTGTCAAAAATTCGCTTTCCTGTCATATCGTACAGCTGCACCGCCTGAATGTTGATTAGGTCGGGATTTACTATCGACAACATCTGGCTGACGTTGTTCTGTAAAATGTCGAACGCATTCCCCGCAACCTCAGGACTGCTAAGAGCCTGATTCGTGAACGTGATCTCAAATCGTTCGGTATTTACCCCGGCCGGCATCGTTACCTCAAATATTCCGTTTCTAATATCGTGGTAGATTCCGGTCGACTTATCGTATATATATACATTTTGGACCTGTGGTGCATTTACGATATCACTAACCGCAATCTTGAACTGCGCTGTAGCGGTATTTTTTAGTCCGAGCGGCAAACGTTTGTTCACATCAAAGTCGATAACCGAGATCACGTATTCGGACTGCCCAATTGAAATGAATGCATCGGCGGGAAGGTTATTGCTCGGCATCCGCGCGTCCATCGCATGATCGACCCCATCGGTAGCAGCCGGATTGAACGCAACCACAAACTGCCGCATCCCCGTATTGTTCATTAGTGCGTTGAACTGTATTTGCGGAACAGGCGCGGTGCTGACAGTAGTATAATCAAACCCTGAAACAGACTTTATTGGCGGAAGAAATCCAGATCCGGACGTTGCCGATTCGATGTTTCCCGGACGTTCGAAAACCGAAGTCATTGGGTTTTCCTGAACAAATACCCGATAACTATTTTGCATCGTAACCGTCGTACCGGCGCCATTTCCTTCAATTAAAAACCCTTGACCGATTGGTGAGAATTGGCGCGCATAACTGTTCATCGGCGTCGACTGCACGCCAAGCGGCGTCCCGTCGGGAGCATAAGCATAAAACGATGCAGGCACATAAATTCCGGGCCCCGCCCCTATTGGCGCATACGTTCCGTAACCTCCCCTGTAAGCCGCAACGGCATGTGAGTTAATGGTTTTATCCTGCTCCCAGAAATAAGCGATTCCGGTGCTGTTCACGGCATTGAACAGGAATGCCGACAAATCGATTGCACTTGGATATGGATTTCCGGTTAAGGTGAACTGCCCGTTTGCGACATTAATCAAAATGTTCCCGTCATTTGGCTTTCCGCTGAAATCATATCGCTGTTCGCCACCCGGGTTGTTCTGTTCGCCATCGAGCGGCGTTACATCGGTGCCCGAAGTGCCTTTCATCGTGAATCCCTCGCCGGCGGCAATGTTTGTGGCGCCATGTACCGGAATCCATTCGGAATAAGTTGCACCCGCCTGAAACTTATTGATCCAGTACGGTGCGATGCTGAACGGATATGCAATGCCATCGGGGGAACCTAGCGGAAGTATTACAGGCGGATCGGCAGTTATTATCGTTGCAGGCCGGCCAAGCATTGTGATGCCAAAATTTTCATTTCCCGGCGCGGCCGATGCGTTTCCTACCGGAGAACACCAATAATTGTATTCATAGTTGTCTACAGTTCCGCGCTGATAAAGCGATAATGCACCTATCCCTCTGTTTGCAGACAATCCTGTCGTACCCTGAAGCAACTGACCTTCCTGCCGAAGAAAAATATTTCCGGATGCCAAATTGATATCCTGAGCGACAAAAACCAATTGGTCGCGGACAAACAGATAACTACCCGACGAAACTGTAAGCTGTGCAAAAATAGATACAGGAACCAAAAACAATACGAATGCAAATATGCGTTTCATGATTAGGATATTTGCAATAAAAATATAAATTTGTAGAGAATAATAACATATTTTTATCAAAGTTATAAACATAATTTAATTGTTTACGCAGTTCATCGATTATTTCAAACCGATGGTCGATGAAAATCTTAAATTTTAACTAACCGCAAATTTTTTTCGCATGACATTGAATTACAAACACCTAGCATTTTTTCTTTTTGTATTTACGGGAAGTGTCGCTCAGGTCGGAATTGGCACCACAACTCCGCAGGGGGCATTTGATGTGGAATCAACCAATAGCGGAGTGGTAATTCCGAGGGTTGCGCTGACTTCAAAAACAGACGTCGCTACCGTGATCAATCCGCAGGGCGGAAACGTCGTAAACGGAACACTCGTCTGGAATACCGCTACTGCCGGAGTGGCACCCAACAACGTAACGCCTGGATTCTATTATTATACGCATCCGACTTGGACAGCTTTAGGCGGCGATACCACAAGACAATGGTCGCTTTCAGGGAATACGGTAACAGATCCTGGGACTGAATTCATTGGAACAACGTCTAATCAGGATTTTCGAGTGCGGACAAATAATAGTGAACGATTTACTTTTACCAATAATGGACGACTTCGTAGCCATGGTGACGGTATTGCATCGCAACCTGCATATTCATGGAATGGTCCTACTGGTTCAACAATGGGGATGTATAGGATAGGAGCTAATATTTTAGGTTTTTCAACCTCATCAACCGATAGATTGAGAATCCTGGCAAACGGGCAAGTCTCCGTTAATAATCCGGCTCCGGTGGCTGGCGATTTATTTTCAGCCACAACAAGTGCCACTAATAACTACGCTATAAACGGTTATAATGCCCAAACTACCGGTTCAGCGATTTATGCGCAAAACTCCAGTACAGCCAATGCATATTCGGCAATTGAAGGTGTTAGTAATGCAGTGAATGGTGGTGGTGTTTTTGGAATCAACTCTGCTACGGCAGCAGGTATAAGAATTGGTGTTAAAGGAGAGTCAAACTCAGGATTCTATAATCGACAGATTGGTGTTCAGGGATCATATAATGCGGCTGCATGGGGTATCGGAGTAATGGGCATTGCTTTTGGCGGTGGGGTTCCTAGTGGAGACAATGATGTAGCTGTAATGGGCTGGAGGGCAAACAATCAATCGTTCAGCGGATATTTTAATGGTAATCATGCAGTTGCAAACGGAACAAAATCAGCTAGTGTAGGAACCAGCAAAGGAAACCAACTTTTGTATGTGACGGAATCACCCGAAGTTTGGTTTGAAGATATTGGACGCGCAAAACTCATTAACGGTACTGTTACAGTAAAGTTAGATCCGTTATTTTTGGAAACAATCTATGTGGATGAACAACATCCAATGAGTGTTTTCCTACAGGAAGAAGGAGATTCGAAAGGATTATATGTAATTCCGGGTACCGATGGATTTACGGTTGTTGAGAAACAGGGAGGAACCTCAAATATTTCATTTTCGTATAGAATCATGGCAAAAAGACTACACTTCCAAGATCATCGCTTCGGCAATGACTTAATTTGGGGTAACGGCGATACCCGTAAATATAATCAGTATGCGACGCCGCCACCGATCGACTATGAGGAAAATGTAAAATTCCAACAAGATCAGAAGAAGAACCCCACACCGTCTTTATTGCCTTCTGGGTTTATTGTGCACGACACTAAAAATTCTGCAATTAAACCGATTTCCGAATCTGAAAATAAAGAATAACATCGTATACTATAAAAACCACAAAAACCTCCAAAAAGGCCTTTTCTTTAAATAGTCAAGGTCTTTTTCATTTTGATACGCTTCCTTTTCAAAACTGATGCTGCGGTATGCTTTGTGCCGGTTACAAAAAATTGTAAGCCGTATCATATACTCGGCAACATACCAAACAAAAAACGGAAGGATTAGCATTTCAAGCTGCTGCCGTAAATGGATCCGCTCGTGGTTCATCATAATCGCGTCATCGCGGTCGGCTTTTTCGCGAACGATCACGAATGGGAATACCGCAAATCCGCGGTATCTTTTCGGAACTAAATATCTCGCCACAATGGGAATCATTTTTCTTAAATTTGCAATGTGGACGAAAATAACGAAAATAAACTCATCGAAGGCGAAGACTATTACCTGACGCCTGAAGGCTACAAGGTTTTCACCGAGAAATACCACCTGAAACGCGGTTATTGCTGCCGAAGCGGATGCAGACACTGCCCGTATGGGTTTGATAAAAAATCAATGTAACAATTTAGAAATGTGAAAATGTAACAATGAGTTTTAAAGGTAATTCCATTGAACAACAAATCCCATTGGCACATTTCTAAATTGTTATATTTAATAATTAAGATAAATGACGTTTAAACAACAAATACAACTCGGCATACCAAATCCCCTGCCGAAACCAAAGCCTTACGATACCAACATCAATCATGCGCCAAAACGCAAGGAAATCCTGTCGCCCGACGAAAAGAAACTTGCAGTACGCAATGCTCTTCGGTATTTTGATCCAAAAGACCATGCCGAACTTGCGGCCGAATTCATGGACGAACTCAATACGTACGGACGTATCTACATGTACCGTTTGCGTCCCGATTATGAAATGAAAGCGAGGCCGTTATCAGAATATCCCGGTAAAAGCGAACAGGCAAAAGCGATAATGCTGATGATTCAGAACAACCTCGATTATGCAGTCGCTCAGCATCCGCACGAATTGATCACCTATGGCGGAAACGGCGCCGTCTTCCAGAACTGGGCACAATACCTGCTCACAATGAAATACCTGTCGGAAATGACCAACGAGCAGACCCTTACGATCTATTCCGGCCATCCGATGGGACTTTTTCCATCGCACAAAGATGCGCCGCGCGTGGTAGTCACCAACGGAATGATGATCCCGAATTATTCCAAACCCGACGATTGGGAAAAATTCAATGCGCTTGGCGTTACGCAGTACGGACAAATGACCGCCGGAAGCTATATGTACATCGGGCCGCAGGGAATCGTTCACGGAACGACGATCACGGTATTGAACGCAGGGCGGAAAATTGCAAAGCAAGGCGAAGACCTGACCGGAAAATTGTTCGTCACTTCGGGTCTGGGCGGAATGAGTGGCGCGCAGCCAAAAGCAGGGAATATTGCCGGCTGTATTACGGTCTGCGCCGAAGTCAACCCAAAAGCAGCCCACACGCGTCATTCGCAGGGTTGGGTCGATGAAATTGTGTCCGATTTAAATGAACTGGTCGCCCGCGTGAAGTTGGCGAAATCACACCGCGAAGTTGTATCGATCGCGTATCTAGGAAACGTGGTCGATGTTTGGGAAAAATTCGATTCAGAAAACCTGTACGTCGATTTGGGTTCCGATCAAACATCGCTCCACAATCCGTGGGCGGGAGGTTACTATCCTGTCGGATTGAGTTTTGAGGAATCGAACACGCTGATGGCGGAAAATCCCGAAAATTTCAAACAAAAAGTACAACAATCGCTGCGAAGGCATGCGGCTGCGGTAAACAATCATACGGCAAAAGGCACCTACTTTTTTGATTACGGAAACGCATTCCTATTGGAATGTTCGCGTGCCGGTGCCGATGTGATGGCTTCAAACGGCATTGATTTCAGGTATCCGAGTTATGTACAGGATATTTTGGGACCAATGTGTTTTGATTTTGGTTTTGGCCCTTTCCGATGGGTTTGTACATCGGGCAATCCGGAAGATTTACAGAAGACCGACGATATTGCATCGAATGTTCTGGAGGAAATGGCACGGACAGCGCCGGCTGAAATCCAACAGCAGATGCAGGACAACATCAAATGGATTAAGGGCGCACAGCAAAACAAGCTCGTCGTTGGTTCGCAGGCGCGAATTCTTTATGCCGATGCCGAAGGCCGGATCAAAATCGCAAAAGCATTCAATAAAGCGATTGAAAAAGGAGAAATCGGCTATGTCGTGCTGGGACGTGACCATCATGACGTCTCGGGAACCGATTCACCTTACCGAGAAACGTCAAACGTCTACGACGGCTCCCGTTTTACTGCCGACATGGCGATACAGAATGTGATTGGCGACAGCTTCCGGGGGGCAACCTGGGTCAGCATTCACAACGGCGGCGGAGTCGGTTGGGGCGAAGTAATTAATGGCGGATTTGGTATGGTTCTTGATGGTTCAGACGATGCTTCAAAGCGGCTCGAATCGATGCTTTTCTGGGACGTAAACAACGGAATATCACGAAGAAGCTGGGCGCGGAACGACGAAGCGATATTTGCTATTAAACGGGCGATGGAAACGCAACCTTTGTTGAAAGTTACCATCCCTAATTTGGTCGACGACGACATTCTCGAGAATCTATAGCGAATCGGTTGGTTTGCTTTAGATGATTTTGGATTCACATCACATAAGCAGTTAAAGTAAACAACTAATCCACATCGCTATGAAAACACTCAGATTATTACCGATTTTACTGTTGGTGCTTACCTCATGCTCATCGGTACGCACGGCATCCGATTTCGACAAAAACGTCGATTTCACACAATATAAAACATTTGCCTTTTTCAAGACCGGAATTGACAAAGTGGAAGTTTCCGACCTCGACAAGAAACGTATTCTTCGCGCAATTGAAGACGAACTTGTCGCAAAAGGTTTTACAAAAAGCGAAAACCCTGATTTGCTCGTAAACATCTTCACAAAAGCACGCGAGCAGGTCGATGTTAATCAATTCAACTCAGGATGGGGTTATGGTTGGGGTTATGGCTGGAATCCATACATGTGGGGCGGCCGCACAACTGTTTCGTCCTATACCGAAGGCACGCTGTTCATTGACCTGATCGACGCGAAGAAAAAAGAATTGATTTGGCAAGGTGAAGGTTCAGGTGTTCTGACACAAAATACAGGCGACAAAGAAAAGCGAATACGTGAGTTTGTAGCTGAGATTTTGGAACAATATCCTCCTTCCAAGAAGTAGACGGCTCGCATCTGTGGCAGGCCTTACCGTAAAAATATTATCGATCAACAAAAAAAGCCGCATTATTGTGGCTTTTTTATTTTCGCTTATTGCGTGGTATGGTTTCACTGAACCACCCCGCCCTGCGGGCACCCCACCAGAGGAGGGGATTTTTAATAAGATAAACATGTTGGTTTGGAAATCCCCTCCTCTGGAGGGGTGGCGGAACGCCGGGGTGGTCATGTATTTTCGATTTAGACATCGGCGCCTTCCCACGAGCAATTGAGAACGCTGTAAACGGTTTCCCCGATGCGAGAATTTAGGACAATGCACGCAAAGCTGAAAAGGCCTTTAATGATTACTACATGCCGCTCTAGCCCGGATTGGAGCGTAAAGCTTTTTGCAGCAGCGGTTTGCATTTATCGCGGAAAATTGCGACTGAAAGAAGCACATTTGACGAGCTTAAAATGTGGCCGGTGCAAGAAAACTTAAAGCGGAAAGCCGGAATAGCTTCAAATATTTATGATTCTGTTCAGAGGAAATGCGCCTTTAATTTGTAAATTTACGCGGCAACAACAACGAAAAATACCATGATTGAAGCTTTTGAAAGTAACCCATTGATCGACAGGCTGCCGAAGCATCTGAAGCAATTTATAAAGCCGCAGGATTATGACGACTATACGCCGATAAACCAGGCGGTGTGGCGT
>JAEYZX010000118.1 GCA_023427845.1 Bacteroidota bacterium | reverse complement strand
AGTCTGGTCATACCGTAATCGATGTAATCAAACTGTTTTTCACTTTCATGAATGATTATATAAGCAGTCCCCGTTGAGAGCATTCGCGCAGTCCGGCCATTGCGGTGCGTGAATTCATCTTCTTTTGATGGCAGATGATAATGGATTACGTGCTTCATCTCGGGAATGTCGAGTCCGCGTGCTGCCAAATCGGTCGTAACTAAAAATCTCACGCTTCCGTTGCGGAATTGTATCAATGCACGTTCGCGTTCTTCCTGATCCATTCCGCCGTGATAATAGGTGGCTTCGATTCCTTGGCCGTTCAGTTCTTCACTGATACGTTCGGCTGCATCGCGATGGTTACAGAAAATAATTGCGGGCTCTGATTTCAATGAACACAACAAGTTGAATAATGTGCCGATTTTATCTTTAGTAGGTGAAATGACGAGCTTTGTGGCAAGATTATTTTCTTCATTTGTCGCCGGCACAAAATCAAGTACAACAGGTTTTTGGACGCGGGTGAATTTCGGGATCTCGACCGATGCCGTAGCCGAGACCAAAATCCGACGGTCAACTTTTGGCAGCCGTGAAATTATAAACGACATTTCTTCGTGAAATCCGAGTTGCAGCGATTTGTCGAACTCGTCGAGTACAAGTGTTCTGATGTTTGATGGTGTAAAAGTGCCCCGGTCGATATGGTCGGCGATTCGGCCCGGTGTTCCGATAAGGATCGCCGGTGGATTGCTCAGGTTTTTGATTTCCGTGTCGATTGAATGACCGCCATAAGCAACATTGACTTTAAGCCCGGTACCCATTTTCTTCCAAACCTGTTCGATTTGGAGCGCAAGTTCACGCGAAGGCACGAGAATGAGGCATTGAACCCCTTTCGCATCAAAATCCAAAAGTTCGAATATTAGCAATAGAAACGCCAGGGTTTTTCCCGAACCTGTAGGCGAAAGCAATAATACGTTGCGTTCTGTCAGGATTGTTTCCTGTGCGGCGAGCTGCATTTCATTGAGATTCTCAATGCCAAGGTTCAGCAGTATATTGGTTGAATGGTGGTTGTTCATCCCGCAAAGGTACGCCTCGCTTTTCAGAAATTGCAAAATATAAGTACATTTGGTTTTTGCAACACAATGAAATTCACTCTTCCCTTCTTACTTCTGACAATAATGACCAATGCTCAAAATAATTATCTGACGCCATATGAGAACGGCAACGGAAACCAAACGGCCACTTATGAAGAGACAATTTCATGGTTTAAAGTCTTGGACCGGAACTTTGAAACGGTTACGATGCGCGAAATGGGCCTGACCGATAGTGGTGAGCCGCTTCATATCGTAGTTTTTAACTCAGATGGTGATTTCGATTTCGAAAAAATCAAACAGAACAAAGCGGTCCTTTTAATCAATAACGGAATTCATCCCGGCGAACCCGATGGCATCGATGCCACGATGCTGCTTTTTCGCGATCTTGCCCTTCGAAAAATCAGAGTTCCAAAAAACGTAGTAGTTGTAAATATCCCGATATATAATATTGGTGGTGCTCTGAACCGGAATTCATCTTCAAGAGCAAACCAAAATGGGCCTGAAAGTTATGGTTTTCGTGGCAACGCCCGCAATTATGATTTGAACCGCGACTTCCTGAAATCGGATACGCGGAATGCAAGAAGTTTTGCCGAAATATTTCATTTGGTACAGCCTGATATTTTTATCGACAACCATGTCAGCAACGGCGCAAATTACCAGTACACGTTCACTTATATTGCGACGCATCATCAAAAACTCGGCGGGAAATTAGGCGAATTCTGGAATACTGAGATGATCCCGGAACTTATGCACCGACTTAAATCAAAAAACATTGAATCAATTCCGTACGTAAATATCCATGATGAAAAACCCGACGGCGGATTTGAAGCATTTATGGATACGCCGAGATATTCAACCGGGTTTGCCGCAATGTTCAACGTTCCGGGATCCATGCCTGAAACGCACATGCTTAAAGATTATGCTTCGCGCGTAAAAGTGACCTATGAATACATGCTCGAAACGGTCGGTTTCATTGAGCAGAATCATCAGCGGCTCAAACAGCTTCGCAAACAACGGAATCAGGATCATCTGCCCGGAGCGAAATATACCCTGCGATGGGAACTCGACAGAACGAATCCTTCCAAAATTCCATTTCTCGGATTTGAAGGCGATTACAAAGCGAGCGACATCTCCGGAAAACCACGGCTGTTCTATGATGAGACGAAACCGTTCAATAGGGAAATCCCGTATTATTCACATTATAAACCTATAAATGAGGTTGTGATCCCTCAGGCATACATTATTCCGAAATCGTGGTGGAACGTACTCGAACTTTTAAAGATCAACAACATCAAAATGACACCACTCGAAAGCGATACTGAAATTGAGGTTGAAAGCTATCGGATCGTCAATTATGAGACGTTTAAGTGGCCGTACGAAGGACATTATCCACACAGCAATGTCGAATTGGAAACAACAATCGAAAAAGTACAATTCAGAAAAGGCGATTTTGTAATTTCGACACGACAGCCAGGTGTTCGCTATCTTTTGGAAACGCTCGAACCCAAAGCAGCCGATTCGTATTTCAATTGGAATTTCTTTGATCCGATACTCCAGCAAAAAGAATATTATTCGGCCTATGTCTTCGAAGACCTCGCCAAAAAACTGCTGGATGAAAATGCGGCGCTTAAATTAAGGTTTGAAAAGAAAAAAGCAGCCGATCAAAAGTTCGCCGATTCAGGTGAAGCCCAGCTGGACTGGATTTATCGGAATTCTGAGTATTTCGAAAAATCATACCTGAGGTATCCGGTGTACCGACAGATGAAATAACTACTTTACCGTACGGTCTTCAAACAGCAATTTTATGTTTTCGTAAGAATTCTGTAATGCTTCATGTACCTCGGCGGGTTTTAGCCATGCCACCTTTTCGATCCCCTCTTCGGTTTGCGGCGTGAATGGTCCGTCATAATCGGATTCCATCTCAAACCAATGCGTGATTTTGAGTTTATACCGGCCGTTTCTTTTGAAGATATGATAGGTTTTCTGAAGTTTGTTTGTGATGAAGAGATTTTCAACGCCTGTTTCCTCTTCCACTTCACGTAAGGCAGTTGTTTCAATCTCCTCGCCCTTTTCGATGCCACCTTTTGGAAGGTCCCATTTCCCATTGCGAAATATGAACAAAACTTCGTCTCTGTGATTGCGAACCAATCCGCCGCCTGCTTTGTGGACAGGCAGTTTTGATTTCAGGGTTTTAAAGATTTCTTTCTCGTCGGGATGATACAAATATGCGTTCCCAACCTTGTTTTGGAACATTTTTACGATTAGCTGTTTGATGTCGACGCTCTCCAGTAAAAACAGCTGAAAATCGGTCTCTTTTCGGATTTCATTTGTCAGAAAAAGAGGCCTGTCGTTCACAAAAACTTTATACATTTGCAGTATGATTTTTAACAAAGATACAGCCGAAAAAACTGCCGAATTGCTTCTGCAAATAAATGCAATTAAATTGAATCCGAAAAATCCGTTCACATGGGCATCGGGTTGGAAATCGCCCATTTATTGTGACAACCGGCTGATTTTGTCTTTTCCGCCAATCCGGAATTACATTCGCGAGGAATTCTCGAAAAACATAGAAAAACAATTCGGCAAGCCCGACGTCATTGCGGGTATTGCCACGGGGGCAATCGGAATTGGAATATTGGTTGCCGAATATATGGGCCTGCCGTTTGTATATGTCCGTCCGGAACCGAAAAAACACGGAAAGCAAAACCAGGTCGAAGGATTTCTGCAAAAAGGTCAGAATGTTGTGGTCGTAGAAGATCTTATCAGTACCGGAAACAGCAGTCTTCAGGCCGTACAGGCGTTAAAATCGGCCGGTGCCAACGTCAAGGGAATGGTCGCTATTTTTACTTACGGATTTGAGGTCGCAGAAAGCAATTTCAATCAGTCCGGAATCACCTTGTGTACGCTTTCAAATTACGAACATCTTTTGAATCTGGCAGCATCCAAAAGTTACATTACCGAGAAAGAACAAGAAGTCCTCAAAAAATGGAATTCGAATCCTGAAGGATGGAGTCCTGAATAACTTCCAAAACAAAAACCATGAATCTAGAAAGCCCAAAAGTTACCGTAGATAAATCGGCACAACAATTATTCGAATCATTGTCGGATGTCCGAAATTTTGAGACACTGATGCCTGAAAACACCGCGAAGTTTGAAGTCAAAAGTCCTGATTCTTTCGTATTCGGACTCAAAGGAATGCCCGAAATAGAATTGAAGATGAAGGAAAAGATTGCACCGTCAAAAGTCGTCTTAGGTGCGGCGAGTGATAAACTTCCTTTCACGCTGACTGCAAATATCGAAGAAACCACAGCAAATCAATCGCAGGTGCAATTGCATTTTCAAGGTGAATTCAACGCCATGATGGCCATGATGGTCAAAGGGCCGATCGGTAAATTCATTGAAACACTTGCCGGAAATATGCGGAAGTTGTAAAATCGTCCCTTATCATTTGTTAATTGTTCCAGCTTAGAGCATCGGATTCATTATATTTGCTAAAATTGATGCTGAATGTTAGACAGACAAATGACCGTGTTTTATACCGACGATGATGAAGAGGATTTGGAGTTTTTTAAAGAAGTAACCGATTCGTTGGCCAAAATCGAACTGGTAACGCACAGCGGCGGACAGGATTTACTTCAAACATTGGAGAACCCACCGCCAACGCCTAACATCCTCTTTCTTGATTTGAACATGCCCGGATTGAATGGCTTTGATGTGCTTGAACGAATTCGCAAAAAAGACGAGTTTAAAAATTTTCCCATTATTATTTTTACGACCTCAAGCGATGAGACGCTTATTGAAAAAGGCCGACAGCTTGGGGCCGATTATTTCATCACAAAATCGGGAAATTTCACGCAGCTGCGTAAATCGATAGAACATGCTTTAAACATCGATTGGAATACGTTCGCCCGCTCCAAAGAAAATTTCAAATATTCTGCCTGAAATGGAGATCGAACCTAAAACTACTGCGGCAATTCCGTTTACCGATCGTTTGCGTGCAGAAACAGCACAAGCGCATCAACTGCTTGAAGCGCTTCCCTTGTCGCGCGCATTGGTAGGCGACGGACTCACGATAACGCAATATGTGAACTATTTAGCAACGATGCGAAGTTTTGTCCTTGCAACCGAACGCGATCTATTTCCCCGTTTGGAAAAAATTTTCCCGGACCTCGACAAACGAAAAAAACTACATCAAATAGACCGGGATCTCGAATTTCTTGGAATTACGCCCACCGAATCGGATTTTGCGTTTGAACCTAGTTCAACCGAACATGCTGCAGGTATGCTTTACGTAATGGAAGGATCGGTTCTCGGAGGACGCTATATCCTGAACAACGTACAAAAGATTCTGAAACTGAGTTCGGATTTTGGCGCTTCTTACTTTGCCGGATATGGCAACCAGACCGGGATCATGTGGAAAAATTTCCTAAATGCATTTTCAGATTATGCTGATTCTGCAAATCAAAACGCGATCATTGAAGGCGCGAACCAAGCCTTTATAGGGATTCGCGAAAAATTTGCTGCGCAATGAAAATCAAGGATATCGTCAATCGCGAAATTGTCAACCTGACCAATTGTGAACATGAACCCATTCATATTCCCGGAAGCATACAACCACACGGATTTTTACTTGCGTTTGACCAAAAAAGTGAAATCATACGCTATTGCAGCGGAAATATTTCCGATTATCTTGGAGCTGATTTCGAGCAAATTCTTCAAAAAAAGGTATCCGACGTTTTGGGTGATCCCCAAATGCAAAGCGTCAGGTCCTACATAAAAGTAAAGCCAAGACCTAACCGATTGCCGCTTGTACTAAAATTATACCATCAGAAATTTTCATGCAGCATTCATATCAGCAATGACGTGGTTATCCTTGAAGGTGAACCAATTGCCGATGCTGAAGAATCAACCGGCACTTTTTATGAACAAACCTCCAGGTTTCTTTCCTACATGGAGGAAACGCACACGCTGCAACAGCTTTGTCAGCTGGTGGCCGAAGGAACCCGCGAACTGACCGGTTACGACCGCGTGATGATCTACAGGTTCGACAAGGAGTTTAACGGGGAAGTATTTGCAGAAAGCTGCATCGAAAGTGTCGAGCCGTTCCTCGGACTTCACTATCCGCACACCGATATACCCGTGCAGGCACGAGAACTTTATATGAGGAACCTGCTGCGGCTGATAGCCGACATTTCCTATAGTCCCGTACCAATTTACACAGTCGACGACGGCTCTGAGAATACACTTGACTTGAGTCTTTCGGTTTTGCGTAGCACATCGCCAATCCACATTCAATACTTGCAAAATATGGGTGTTGGCGCAACCCTAACCATATCGCTTTTACATGAAGGGCGTCTTTGGGGATTAATTGCCTGCCATCATTATTCGGCCAAGACAATATCCCCGGAAATTCGACTCGCCGCGCAGTTGCAAGGTCATTTCATCACTTCACAGATCGACATACGGCAATCGAATGAGGAATACGCGGTTGCACGAAAAACCAATGCCGCTTTGGAAAAACTAAGTGCGCTCAAACTTTCTCAAACCCGGGAATCGCTTGCTACGATCGTTTCACAACGTGAAATCCTTGACGTTTGCAACGCCTCGGGTGTAGCCATATTGTTTGACGGCAATATCTACAAAAGCGAAAATACACCCGATAATGCTGTCATTTGGGAACTTATAAAAAAAATACCCGAGGAGGTAAATCCGTTTGTAACCGAAGCTGTGTCGCAGTTTTTATCTGACCAAATTGACTGCAGCGAGGTTTCCGGAATAGTGCTGCACCGGCTTGGTACCTCTGGTTTCCTGATCTGGTTTCGCCCGGAATCGCTCACCGAAATCCATTGGGCCGGCGATCCTGCGAAAGCGATCATCAAAAACGAAAAAGGCTTGTCGCCACGGAATTCGTTTGCACTTTACAAGGAGACCGTAAAATGCCGAAGTAAAGCATGGCTCCAACCCGAAATCAATTCGGCCGCAAATTATGCCCATCTGCTTCAAACGCACTTGAATCTGATTATGCTGCGTGACGAAGAAAACCGCAATCGCGAACTGAACCGCATTTTGCAGGAGACCAACAGTGAACTGGAAAACATTAACTGGATCAGTACTCATGATTTACAGGAGCCTTTGCGCAAAATTCAGCTCAACGCCTCAAAGCTGCTGACGCTCCGGTCCGATTTACCGCCGGTATTTGATACGGGCCTTCGACGTATGGATGTTGCCGCAAAGCGGATGCAGACATTGCTGATCGATATCATGCGATATATGAAACTGAACCACATTGAAATGGAAAGTGGTTCGGTCGATCTCAATATATTACTTAAGGATGTGCTTTCGGAAGTGGCCGACCAGGCTGCAGATAAGAATGCAGCTATTGAAATTAAAGAACTTCCAACAATTTCCGGAAATGTTTTTCTATTACAGCAACTATTCGTGAACCTGCTGCTGAATGCCATAAAGTATTCACATCCCGGGCGAACTCCGGTGATTCAGATAACCTATGATGGACGTAAACCCTATGGTGATTCATCCGAAAAAATAATTTATGAATCCGTTACTGTAACCGATAACGGGATCGGATTTGAACCTGATTTTGAAAAGTCTGTCTTTAAAATTTTCACACGCCTGCAAAATGCATCACAATACAAAGGTTCTGGTGTTGGACTTGCACTATGTCGCAAAATAATGACCCTCCACAAAGGTTATATAGTTGCAAAAAGTCAACCGGGAATCTTTGCGTCTTTTACATGCTATTTCCCTGTTCATAGTTCATCCTAACCTGGTTCAGGTCGCACTTGAGGATTTTTCCGTCATCGTGCCTAAGCTGAAGCAGACCATCGGTTCCAACACCGACTATCGTTGCGGAAAATGCATCCGAACCTGAATTGAAAACCGTTTTACAGCCGCGCCGGTACAACATTTCATTATACTGAATCATAATTTGCGCCGACCGTTCGTTGAGATTTGCGATACGTATTTTCAGATTTTCAACGATCGATTGGATAAGTGGGTCGATGTCCCAGTTTTTCCCGGTCAGGATTTTCAGCGATGTTGCATGTGGCAAGGCGGGAAATTCAGTTTGGTTGACATTGATTCCGATACCGATGACTGAACGGAGGGTTGTACCTGAAAAACTGTTTTCGATCAAGATACCACCGAGTTTTTTTTTGTCTGCCATAATGTCGTTTGGCCATTTTATCGAAACGTCCACTACAGTATTTAGAGTTTCGGCAACGGCAAGTGCAACCGACGCGTTGAGCAGGAATAAAGCGGAAAGATCAAATACGGAATCAGCCACAAATACGCTCATTATAAGATTATTACCGGGCTCGGACTCCCATATGGAACCTCGCTGTCC
>JAEYZX010000001.1 GCA_023427845.1 Bacteroidota bacterium | reverse complement strand
GCAGTTGTTTATATGACAATGTTACAAAAAAAAAACCACGCCGCTGGATTTCAGGACCGACAAAAAGTTCACCTACAACAACACCAATTATGCGATGTTGGCGCTCGTGATCGAGAAAATCACAGGTTTGAGTTATGCAAAGGCTATGGATGAAATGATTTTTAAGCCACTCGGAATGAACGATACCTATGTTTATGAATATGACAAGCACAAAACAACCGCGGTACCGTCTTACAAAGGAAATAATGTAGAAATCGGACTTGACTTTCTTGATGCGATAGTGGGCGACAAAAATATATATTCTACTCCGCGGGACATCCTGAAATTCGACATGGCACGTTATTCCCCTAATTTCCTAAACCCTAAACTGATGAAGAAGGTTTATGTGGGATACAGCTACGAACACAAAGGCGAGAAAAATTACGGACTTGGCATCAGGATGATTGAATGGGTCACGGGGCAGCATTTCTATTTCCACAACGGCTGGTGGCATGGGAACACGGCATCGTATGTAAACCTCAAAAAAGAGAAGGTGATGATCATCGCATTGTCTAACAAGTACACGCAAAAAACATATAGGGTGCGTTTTCTGGCGACATTATTCGGCGATTATCCATTTGAGATGAAGGAAGAGCTGGAGTAACAGCTGAAAGTAGCAGTTTTGTAGGCAGCAAAGTAACAGTCATTGTCGCATTTTAGTTATTAGTGTCTACCCCCTTATCCCTTATCCCTTATCCCTTATCCCTACCTAACTTATAGCAGTTCCGGTTTTAACATTTCATATACAACTTTGAGGCAGATTTTATTTATCTTTAAGTGAACTACCTAAAAATCATCATTATGAAAAAATTTATTCTTCTTTTACTTTGTTTAAATGTGATTCCGGCAATTGCACAAAAACAGTCGACATGGAAAGCCGATCCGAATCATTCGCGCTTAAGTTTTGGAATTACGCATCTTGGAATTGCTACAATTGACGGGAATTTCACGAAATTTACCGCTACCGCCACCACTACTTATGCCGATTTCAGCGATGCCGTTTTTGAAATGACGGCCGAAACTGCGTCAATCGATACAGATGTTGAGGCACGGGACAAACACCTTCGCAGTGCCGATTTCTTCAATGTGGAAAAGCATCCTAAGATGACGTTCAAAAGTACGGCGATTAAAAAAACCGATACCGATAAATACCAGCTCTTTGGCCTTTTGACGATGAACGGAATTTCGAAATCGGTTACGCTTGATTTGTGGTACAGAGGCCAGTTGGTGAATCCGCAGTCGAATGCGACCACCGCAGGGGTGCAGGTAACGGGAACGATAAAGCGCTCCGACTTTAATATCGGACCAAAATTCGCCCCGCCAATGCTGAGTGATGAAGTTTGGATTCGGGCAGATTGCGAGTTTATCAGGCAATAGTCAGGGAATCGGCGTTTAGTTGCAGTCGTATTTTGTGCGGCAGAGGCAGTAGGCAGTGTTTATGAAACACCGACCCCTGCGTGAAGGATGGAAGCGGCATCCTTTTGGGCGCGCAGCGAGCCGGGCAGGCGAAGCAAGCGCCCAAAAGATACAGCGGACAGCCTGACGGCGCCGACAGACATAATTTAATGCGAGAAACGCGACGCGCCGGCACGCCCAATTGCAGTAGAAAAAGATCGTAGATACAGCGGTAACAATAACTTTTCCTTACTCACTTTGGACAAAAACCGTAAACCGTAAACTGTAAACTTTTATTATCTTTGTGGCCTGGTTTTTGCAAAGAAGCTATTGTTCTTAAACATATTGGGGTCGACTGGTTTTGACAGCAAGTCGAATTGGAAAGTAAGCACGTCGAGAATCGGAACTCATTCTCGTAAATCACAAAGTTCCAACACTTTTACACGGCGAAGATAACTACGCTCTGGCTGCTTAATCTGAATCATAGTAAGATTAGCCGCGTCCCTACAAGGTAGGGAGGCCGGATTCCCTCGGAAAGCCTTGGTTTGTGGCGGTCCATCAGAGGGAACCGTAAAAATAAACCTGGATCATCGCAGGCTTCGGGCGATGGTCGAGATAAAGAAGCTAAGTGTGTTGTGGCCGTTCCCGGCCTCGCTTCACAACGAAAATCCAATCGGGAAATAAACGTGTAGAAAGCTTTTTGGTTGCTTGTTTGGACCCGGGTTCGATTCCCGGCGATTCCACAAAAAAGGGATGACTCAGTGAGTCATCCCTTTTTTTATGGAGATTGCTCTCATAAAAGCTTAGATTACATACGGCGCTTGTTTTCTACTTTCAATTGGTCACACCAATCGAAAATTTCGGACACCACTATAAAAAAAGGTGCAATAAGCACCTTCTTCTATTAATGTAACATATCGGCATGATCGTCCGGATTATAATTGGCCTGAAGCTCTGCCAATCTTTTTTTGCCATAAGCAATTCTTGTGATGAACACAAAAAGTACAGGAACAATGAAGATTGCAAGGATTGTTGCCACAGTCATACCGGCAGCGACCGTCCACCCTATCGTTTGCCGCGACACCGCGCTCGCGCCCGATGAGAAAATCAACGGCAACACGCCAAGAATAAACGCGAGTGAAGTCATAACGATTGGCCTTAACCTCAGCCGTACCGCCTCGATCGTTGCGGCAATAAGTTCCATCCCAATGTCGACACGTTCTTTTGCGAACTCAACAATAAGGATTGCATTTTTCGCCGCCAGTCCTATAAGGGTAATCAAACCAATCTGGGCGTAAATATTATTGTCCAAATGTGGCAGGAACGTCAGTGCCAGGATCGCTCCGAACAATCCCAGCGGGACACTCAGCAGAATGGAAAACGGAACCGACCAGCTTTCGTACAACGCGACCAGCAATAAAAATACGACAATCACAATCAGTGTGAAGATACTTGCCGTTGCATCACCCGATTCTTTTTCCTGGTTACTCAATCCCGAGAAACTGTAACTGTAACCGGCCGGAAGCGTCTGTGCGGCAACTTCCTCCAATGCGGCGAGCGCATCCCCGCTACTATAGCCGCTTTGGGCCGCTCCGCCGACTTCAATTGACCTGAAAAGGTTAAAGTGATTAATGATGGATGGATTCTCTTCTTTTTTATAACTCACCATCGAACTTAACGGGACCGATGTTCCTTCAATGTTGGATACATACAGATTGTTTAAATTCTCGATATTGCCCCTGTAGGTCGTGTCGGCCTGCGCAACAACACGGAAATTTCGCCCGTATCTCGTAAAATCATTTATATAGCTCGACCCGAAGTTGGCTGCAACGGTGCTGTAAACAGAGCCAATCGACACTCCCATTCGTTTTGCCTGATCACGGTCGACGTTGATTTTATAATTTGGGGTTTTCGAATTAAACAACGTATAGGCCATTCCTATTTCGGGACGCTGATTGGCCGCACCGATAAACTGCCCGGCAATCGCTTCGAAATTTTTGATGTCGCCTGCTTGTTGTTCCTGAAGCTGGATCGCAAATCCGCCGCTGATTCCCAATCCCGGAATCGGAGGTGGCTGTACGGCCAGCAGGGCACCATCAGGATCCAACGCAAACTCCTGCGATACGCTCGCGATAATGTCTGCAACTCCTCTGTCGCGTTCGCTTCGGCTTTTCAATTGGACAAAGAATGTTGCCGCATTTGATTTAAATGAACTGTTCAGGATGTTGATTCCCGTTATTGATGTAACGCCCGCAATCTCAGGATTTTTTTCGCGTATCGTTTTAGAAACCCTGTCGGTGAACTCCTGGGTACGAACCGTTGACGAACCTTCGGGAAGCGAAGCACCCATTATAAATACGCCTGCATCTTCATTTGGAATGAATCCCGATGGCTTGGCAGAAAATAATCCGACAGTTGCGACAAATATGCATACCAGAAAAACCAATACCAATGGTGTTTTCCTGAGGCACCATCGAACATTTTCGGAATACCGGGAGGTTACCCGACCAAACCACGCATTGAATTTATAGAACATCCCTTTGATGCCTTTTGAGTCCTTATTCAAATTCGTTGGACGTAAAAGCATTGCACAAAGCGCGGGCGTCAGTGAAAGCGCCACAAACGCCGATATCAATACGGAAATTGCAATCGTAATGGCAAACTGTTGGTACAATTGGCCTACCATTCCCGGGATGAATCCAACCGGGATAAATACGGCTGCCAAGATAAGCGCAATTGCAATCACTGGCGCCGTGATGTCGCGCATCGCTTTTTTAGTCGCCTCAACCGGTGTGAATCCCTGATCGATATAATGTTGGACGGCTTCAACGACAACAATTGCATCATCAACCACAATTCCGATTGCCAGTACGAAGCCAAACATCGTCAATACGTTGATCGAGAATCCCATCAGGGTGAAGAAGATGAAAGTTCCGATGATCGACACCGGGATTGCCAACACCGGAATCAACGTGGCACGCCAGCTTTGCAGGAATAAAAATACAACGACGGTTACCAACAGTATCGCTTCAATTAAGGTCCACAACACCGAATTGATCGATTCTTTGACAATCGAAACCGTTTCATACCCAATCACATAATCCATATCGGCCGGAAATGAAGCCTTAAGCTGTTCCAAAGCTTCGTGTATTCCTTCGGCGGTTTCAACCGCATTTCCGCCGGGCGTTTGCATGATTCCCATCATCGCAGAGGTATCGTCATTGACTTTTGCCGTAATGTTATATGCAAACTGGCCAAGTT
>JAEYZX010000164.1 GCA_023427845.1 Bacteroidota bacterium | reverse complement strand
ACCGCACCC
Organism: Bacteroidota bacterium; assembly: GCA_023427845.1. Taxonomy (GTDB): domain Bacteria; phylum Bacteroidota; class Bacteroidia; order Flavobacteriales; family Flavobacteriaceae; genus Flavobacterium. The sequence continues at coordinate 9,910 of JAEYZX010000164.1, read as the reverse complement.
CGCATAAGAACGACATCATAATTTTATTTTCAGATGCCGAAGAACTCGGGCTTAATGGCGCTGCCCTATTTGTGACGCAGCACCAGTTGGCAAACGAAGTCGGATTGGTGCTTAATTTCGAAGCCAGAGGCACATCGGGGCCAAGTTATATGCTGATGGAAGTCAACAATGGCAATTCCGAAATTGTAGACGCATTTTCCGCCGCCAATGTAAAATATCCGGTATCAAACTCGCTGATGTACAGCATTTACAAAATGCTTCCAAACGATACCGATCTGACGGTATTTCGGGAGCAAGGCCAAATACAGGGATTGAACTTTGCATTTATCGACGACCATTTTAATTACCATACCGCACAGGATGATTACCGTCACTTGAGCGAAAAATCGGTTGCGCATCAGGGAAGTTACCTTATGCCGCTTTTGGGTCATTTTTCGAATATTAATTTGGGCAATCTGAACAGTTCCAACGATCAGATTTATTTCAATACGCCTTTTTTCTTTTTCCATTATCCATTTGGCTGGGTCTATCCGATGCTGGCCGTTGCGATAGTCCTGTTCCTTTTTCTGGGATTTATCGGAATGGGTAAACGGATTTTGTATCCAAGGGAAATCGGTCACGGTTTCATACTATTATTAGGCGCGCTTATCGTAGCCGGAGCCGTATCATTTTTAGGCTGGAATGGCCTGTTGGCGATTTATCCGCAGTATGCCGAGATTCCGCAGGGCTTTACCTATAATGGTCATCTCTACATCGCGGCTTTTATATTTTTAACATTGGGAATATTGTTTTTATTTTATCGAAATGTAAATTCCGATATCACATACATAAACGTGATGGTCGCGCCACTTGTTTTGTGGCTTATCGTAAATAGCGCAATTGCGGTATTTCTTCCCGGCGCCGGGTTTTTTATTATCCCGGTATTTTTTGGATTATTGATGTTTGCATTTGCAATCATTACACAAAAAAGCAACGCACTGCTTAATGTAATATGCGGCATTCCGGCATTAGTGATATATGGTCCTTTTATCGTCATGTTGCCCATCGGTCTTGGACTGAAAATGCTTTTTGCAAGTATTATCCTAACCGTATTGGTATTTTCATTGCTGCTTCCTGTCTTTGGTTCATTCACGAGAAAATTCGTTTGGTCGGCATTTTTCATCCTGATTTCGATTGCATTTTTCATAGCCGCTCATTTAAATTCCGATTATGAACCGGGCAAAGCGAAACCCAATAGTTTGTTGTATGTATATGATGCCGATACCGACAATGCGGTTTGGGCAACGTACGATAATATTTTGGACGATTGGACAAAGATTTACCTCACCGATAAACGGAAACCAGCCGGTACACTCAAGAATCTAGAACTTACGAGCAAGTATGGGAAGCAGTTTACATTTGCTTCAAATGCGTTGGTGCGTAATATTGCTGAGCCAACCATTGAGTTTTTACGCGACAGCATTATTGGAACACATCGGCATTTTACGATTCGGATTACGCCAAACCGACCGGTGAACCGCTATGATATTTTCGCGAATGAAAACATGTCGTTGCATAATCTAAAAGCAAACGGCGAAACTGCAATCGGGCAGAAAGGTTCGCTGTATTTGCGAAATGGAAGGAAGGTCCTCAGCTATTATGTTGTAGACCAAGAGCCATTAATGCTCACTTTCAGCATTCCGCAGCATACGACCCTCGACATGGAATTGCTCGAGTCATCTTTTGATTTAATGACCAATCCGCTTTTTGAGATGCGGCAACGTCCGGCGACGATGATGCCATTGCCATTTGTACTGACCGATGCTGTTGCTGTACGCAAAAACATTATGCCGGCGCCCGCAGTTTCAATTCCGATGCAGGTAAAGGAAACATTTATTCTGCGAAATCGTGCAACGTATGATACGATTCCGGATCCTGATGCCGGACAGGAAATCCCGGAAGAAATAGAATGAGTCAAATCAGTATTCTGGGGTGCGGTTGGCTGGGATTGCCATTGGCGAAAAAGCTTTTGGCAGACGGTTATTCTGTCAATGGCTCCACTACATCACCCGAAAAATTACAAATGCTTTCCGAATCTGGAATCAGGGCATTTATCATTGAATTGGAAGCCACACCACTTCAAACGATTATTGATTTCTTGGCAAAGTCCGAAATTCTTATAATTGCAATCCCACCAAAAACCAAACAGGAAATCGGTATGCCATATGCCGAAAAAATACGCGTGCTCATTCCACAGATTACAGCAGCCGGGATCCGCAAAGTCATTTTCATAAGTTCGACCTCGGTTTATGCCGATGATAATTCGGTTGTAACCGAATCTACTATACCACGGCCTGCGACACCAGGCGGCAACCAGATTCTGGAAGCGGAATCTTTATTGGTGCAAAATCCACAATTCAAAACTGCAATAATCCGTTTTGGCGGACTCCTGGGAAGCGCGCGCCATCCGATTTACCACTTAGCTGGACGAACCGAATTGGAAAACCCTGATGCACCCGTCAATTTAATACATCAAAATGATTGTATCGGGATTATTTTGTCGGTTATCAAAAAGGATGCGTGGCAAATCATCAACGGAGTACACCCGTCTCATCCCACCAGGAAAGAATATTATACTGCCAGGGCAGATGCCCTGGGTTTGACGCCTCCAAAATTTGCAGCCAATGTGCCGAGTGTGGGAAAAACGGTTGTGTCAACCAAAGTCGGACCTGTCTTAAGATATAATTTCACAACCGCTATATAATAAAATGTCCCGCAAATTGCAGGACATTTCGTTTGTTACCAAATTTTGACTCTGTTTTCAGGCGCCAGATACATTCCGTCGCCGGGCTCAATCCCAAATGCTTCGTAAAACGCATCGACGTTCTGAAGCGGAACGTATGCCCTAAACATTCCGGGCGTATGCGAATCGGTTTTCACCTGGTTTTTCAATGCTTCCTCGCGCGATTTTGTACGCCAGATTGTTGCCCATGAAATAAAGAATCGCTGTTCAGGAGTAAAACCATCAATGAGTCCGGGGCGGCCGTTTTCCTTAAGATGCAATTGAAGTCCGTCATACGCGGCGTTTACTCCTCCCAAATCACCGATATTTTCACCAAGAGTAAATTTGCCATCGACGAAAACTCCGGGCACCGGCTCGAGTTTGCTGTATTGATCTGCCAATGCCGATCCGAGTGCGGTGAACTGCGTCAAATCGGATTCCGACCACCAGTTCACCAAATTTCCATCGGCATTATATCGAGAACCCGAATCATCGAATCCGTGCGAAATTTCATGTCCGATCACAGCTCCGATACCACCATAATTTACCGCTTCATCAGCTTGGTAATTATAGAATGGCGGTTGAAGGATTCCTGCCGGGAATACGATCTCATTCGATGATGAGCTGTAATACGCATTTACCGTTTGAGGCGATGTGAACCATTCATTTTTATTTACAGGCTTATCGAAATCGGCAATGTCCTTTTCGAAATCCCACTTTGCGTAATTGCGCATATTTTCAAAATAGGTGCCATTTTCTTCCGGTCCGGCAATTTCCAGTTTCGAATAATCTTTCCAATGTTCAGCATCGGGATAACCGACTTTAACACGCGATTTCATTAGTTTTTCTATGGCACTTTTCTTGGTTTCGGCCGACATCCAGGTCAGGTTGTTGATCCTGTTTTCAAATGCCGTGAAAATGTTTTTGATCATGTGCTCGGCTTTTGCCTTGGCTTCAGGCGGAAATTTTTCATCGACATACAATCGCCCAACAGCTTCGCCCAAAATTGAATTTACTGTATTGACAGCACGTTGTTCAAGAGGACGTTGTGTAATTGCTCCTTTCAACGTCTTCTCATAGAATTCGAAATTAGCATCGTCGATTGTAGTTGATAACTGGCTTGCAGCGCGGTTTAACAAAGTCCATTTCATATAGGCCTTCCAGGAACTGATGTTGTTTTCGGTAAGTATTCCTTGAAGTGCTTCCATATATTTTGGCTGCGATACGATCAGCGTATCCACTTTTGGAAAACCGGCAGTTTGCAGATACGAGTTCCAATTTAGTGCAGGAGTAATCTTTTGTAGCTCGGCAATCGTCATCGGATTATACGATTTTCGGCTGTCGCGACGTTCAACGCGATTAAAGCGCGGTTTGGACATTGCAATTTCAAGCGCAAGGATTTTGGCGGCATCGGTATTTGCTTCGGCAGGCTTGTAGCCAATAAACTGCAGCATCTTTGCGACATGAGCAACATACTTTTCGCGTTTTTCTTTCGAATCGGCGTCATCCGACAAATAATAATCCTGATCGGGCAGGCCTAGTGTTCCCGGCCGAACGCTTACAACATATCGATTACTGTTTTTTGCGTCGCGACCTATCCCGATGCCAACAAATCCGATTCCGCCATAGGGTTCCATTTCAACCATTAGCCGCTGCAGATCGCCGATATTTTTGATGGCATCAATTTTATCCAAATACGGTTTGAGTGGCTTTACCCCGTGTTTATTCCGCGATACGGTATCCATAATCGATTTGTACAGATTGACGGCTTTTCCCTGGTCGGTGTTTGACTTATACGCAGGATTGGATGCTGCCTTATTAATGATGTCAAAAACATCGCGATTGGTACTCTCCCGGAGCTCATCAAAACTTCCCCACCGGGTTTTATCGGACGGGATTTCGGTCTTGTCGTACCAGGCACCGTTTACAAATCTGAAGAAATCGTGCGAAGGTTTTGTATTTAAATCCATATGAACCGGATCAATTCCGGCTGTGGCTTTCGAAGGTCCTTGCGCAGCTGCTGATGCGAAGGCCAGCGCAACCGGAATGACATATAGTTTTTTGAATTCTTTTCTCATAATATTGAATTTGTTATGCAATAACGGCCGAATTGCGAAATTATGCAAGAGTAGGAGCGTTATACTATTGAATATTTACAATTCTTGCATTTAATTATATAAGGCTCACTGCCATTTAACTTGTAATTTTAACATATAGATTAAAACCAACACTCATCGATTTTGATGCTGCCGCAGAGGATGCTGATAAATGATGAACGCTTTACTCACCATATAGGCCCGGCAACAGTCGGGCTTTTTGTTTTTAAATGGATGACAATGAATAATCTTATTTTTGCGTATGATCCAATCCGAATTATTAATCGCATACGGAGCCGTCACAAAGAAATTGGAAAAAGGCGAGATACTTTTTCATCAGGGTGACACCGCTAAATTTTACTTTCAGGTCGCTTCCGGCGAGATGAAAATGAACAATTATAATGAAGAAGGGAAGGAATTCCTGCAGGGGATATTTTCTGTGGGCGACAGTTTTGGAGAACCTCCATTATTGATTGGGGAAAAATATCCTGCGAATGCCGAAGCACTAACCAATGTTGAGCTGTTGGCATTACCTAAAGACGCTTTTTTTGAGATGCAACGCAAACATCCGGAAACCGCAATTGCAATCAGTCAGCGTCTGGCTGCACGATTGTACTATAAAGCGATAATGGCATCCGAAATAGCATCGCACGATCCCGAGCACCGGCTTTTGAAACTCATCGATTATTTTAAGGAACATGTCGACCCTGTAGCGAAAAATGAAAAATACTATGTCCGGTTTACGCGTCAGCAGCTGGCGGATTTAACCGGCTTGAGGGTTGAAACCGTAATCCGGTCGATCAAAGCGCTCGAGAAGAAAGGGGAATTGTTCATTGAAAATCGAAAAGTTTACCGATAATTTTTCGTTTATGATTTAGGTCATAAATTCGACGCAGCCCATCGACGTAATTTTACATAAACAAATAAAATTACAGTCATGAGCACATATGCTAGAATATTCGGAGAGTTTGAACAGAGTTTTATGGGAGCAACAACAGTAGCTGTTTTGGCACAAAGTTGCCTTGGTGGAATTGCCGCAATGGCAATATTGATGAATGGGACAAGTGTTGGACAAATGACCCAACTTTTCTTGGTTGTTTGCGCTTGCATCGGATTTAACGGTGCCGTACTTTCACAGCAGAAGCCGAAAGTTATTTTTAATATATTGATTGTTGGTGTGATTGTAAATGTAATCCTTGCCACAGTGAATTTCATACGATAATGAGAAAGGAAATTGAAAATAGGGCTGACGTATTTAAACTTGTGGATTCGTTCTATGTGAAAGTCCGTGGTGATGAAACCCTCGGCCCAATTTTCAACAACGTCATTACCGATTGGCCGGAACATCTTGAAAAACTGACCGATTTTTGGGAGATGAACCTTTTTGGCGGAAAACGGTATGATGGAAATCCGATTACCGCACACCAGCACGCAGACGAGGTTGCAGGCAGAGCGATAAGCCCTTACCATTTTGGGACATGGCTCAACCTATGGTTTGAAACTTTGGACGAACATTTTGAAGGTGCCAACGTCGAGATACTCAAACGACGGGCGCGAAAAATGCAGACCATATTGATGGTTTCAATTTTTGAAAACAGGCAAAAAAGTAATTGAATCAAAAAGGCTGCGGTTGCAGCCTTTTTTTTGTGATCCCGCCAAGAATCGAACTTGGATCTAAAGTTTAGGAAACTTCTATTCTATCCGTTGAACTACGGGACCTTTTAGTGGCTGCAAAAATAGTATAAAATAATAAAGTTTTTCTACTTGATTTTACGATTGCTGTTTCAATAGTAGCCGATCGGCCATTTCAGGTTTGAATGTCAGGTTCAGATTCCAAAATACAACGACAAACACGATACTTAACTAAATAAAAAAAGCCGGTCAGTGACCGGCTTTTAAAGCTCCCCCTCTTGGGCTCGAACCAAGGACCCTCTGATTAACAGTCAGATGCTCTAACCAACTGAGCTAAGGAGGAAGATGTATATCTTTTTAGCGGTTGCAAATATAAGCCGAAAAATATTTGTTCCAAATAAAAAAACAACAAAATTTTTAAAATTTTTACTTGCCTATAATGGCTTTGTAAATATCATTGCCGTTCGCAAACAGGATGAGCGCTATAAGTAGTATGAATCCAGCCATTTGCGCATATTCCATGAACTTGTCGCTTGGTTTGCGGCCGGTAATCATTTCATAAAGCAGGAACATTACGTGACCGCCATCAAGAGCCGGAATCGGAAGCAGGTTCATAACTCCCAGCATGATCGAAAGGATCGCTGTAATGTTCCAAAACGCCTCCCAGCTCCATTGATCCGGAAAGATGTTAAAGATCGCGTAGAAACCGCCAACCGATTTATAAGCACCGGTTTCCGGGGAGAATATCATTTGCAATTGACGTCCGTAACCGGCAAGTTGGTCTTTTCCTTTTTGAAGTCCGACCGGAATCGATTCCAGGAACCCGTATTTCTCCGTAGTTGCCTTATAATAGCCAAGTTTCGTAAGCTGTTTGTCGTCAAGTTGCCCAATAACGACGCCAAGTTTCCCCTCGGTCGACACATTTACGGTAAGTTGTTTTTTCTCATTGTCGCGAATCACAACTGCGGGAAGCGTTTTCCCTTTATTTTCCTCGAGGATTTTCGTAACCTGATCCATGTATTTGGCCTCTTGTCCGTTTAACGAAACCATTACATCACGGGCTTTGAGCGAATCATTATGTGAGTCTTTCGGCACATCGGCAATGGCAAATGGATGCCTTGCCACGACCAGCCGTTTCTTCTCGCCGCTGGTAACCTGATCGATAAAATTGACCGGCATTTCAATTTTCTTTTGTACACCGTCACGCTCGATAACGACGTTTTCTGCCATCAGAATCGACAAATTAGTAGTGGCATCAAGTCTTTCGACAGGTTTTCCGTCTACAGCAACAATCTTGTCTCCGGTTTGAAAACCAACGCGTTTCATTGCTTCATGTTCGATTGCTACTCCATCCTTCAAATCAGAATTCGAAATATAGGTATCGCCATAAACATAGGCCATTCCGATAAAAATGATAAACGCAAGTATAAAGTTTACGGTTACTCCGCCCAGCATGATAATCAATCGTTGCCATGAGGGTTTGGAACGGAACTCCCACGGTTGTGGTGGAAGCGCCATCTGCTCCTTGTCCATGCTTTCATCAATCATTCCCGATATTTTGACATACCCGCCGAGCGGCAGCCATCCGATCCCGTATTCCGTTTCGCCTATTTTTTTCTTTAGCAACGAAAACTTAACGTCAAAAAAGAGATAGAATTTCTCTACGCGTGTCTTGAATAATTTAGCTGGTATGAAGTGTCCAAGTTCGTGAAGTACAATCAGAAGGGATAAACTCAACAGAAACTGTGAGAGTTTAATAATTATTTCCATTTTATATTTTTAGATTCAATCAATTGCGGACAAAAATAGTGTTTTCTCATCAACTAAAGCAACGCCTTGGAAAGTCAATATCTAAATGTTTGTTAATATGGCTCATGACGTTTTCTACTTTGTTGTCAGTAAAGTAAATTTACTTGCAAGCCGGATTGCCGAGCGAAGTCAATTGTTTCGGCTTAAACGATTAACATAATTTAGTTGACGATGGAGAAAAGGACATTAGGTAAAACAGATCTTGATATATATCCGATTGTTTTTGGCGGAAATGTTTTTGGCTGGACGCTCGATGAAAAGCAATCGTTCAAAATTTTAGATGAATTTACCGCCGCCGGATTCAATTGCATTGATACTGCCGATTCATATTCCAGATGGGCACAAGGAAACTCAGGTGGCGAATCCGAAGCTATTATCGGAAAGTGGATGAAACAGAAGAACAACCGGAACAAAATCATATTGGCTACAAAGGTTGGTTCGGATAATGGGCAAGGCCGGCAACTCAAAAAATCCTATATTATAAAATCGGCCGAAGATTCGCTCAAGCGATTAAAAACGGATTACATCGATCTCTATCAGTCGCATTATGACGACGCCGATACGCCCATCACCGAAACGCTTGAAGCTTACGATCAACTGATCAAAGAAGGAAAAATTCGCTGGATTGGCGCGTCAAACATAACAGCAGACCGATTAAAGGAATCGTTGGCTGTCAGCGCCGAAAACGAACTTCCCGCCTACCAAACGCTTCAGCCCCATTACAATTTATACGAACGTGAAAATTTTGAAAACGGACTTGAGCCGTTGTGCCTCGGACATAATCTTGGCGTAATTCCTTATTATTCGCTTCAAAGCGGTTTCCTGACGGGTAAATATCGGTCCAAGGCCGATTTTGATAAGAGTCCGCGTGGTGGCGGAATGGAAAAATTCCTTGACGAACGCGGTCTTCGTATTCTCGATGCGCTCGACGAGGTAGCGGCCGAATCTAATTCAACGCCAGCCGCTGTAGCGCTGGCCTGGCTGTTGCACCGTCCGTCGGTAACTGCGCCAATCGTTAGCGCTACAACATCCGAACAACTCGAAAGTATTATTGAAGCGCCAAAGCTGGATCTCGATGCGAACATCATTCGGCATCTGACATCAGCAAGTGCATGGTAACTTAAATCAAACATCATGGAGCCAATACAGCTTAAATTCAAAGACGACGGAAAGATTCCTAACAATCGCCTTCCACTACTGCTTTATCAGGCGGTATTTTCAGAGGAGAAAGTCGACGCAGATTATATAATTGCGCATTTTGCCGAACGGAATTGGAGCAATGCGTGGAAGAACGGCGTCTATGATTACCATCATTATCACAGTAATACACATGAGGTTCTTGGTGTTTACAAAGGATATGCGACGCTTCAATTTGGTGGCGATGCAGGCAAGGAAGTTTCGGTTGAAGAAGGCGATGTGGTAGTTATTCCAGCCGGTGTGGCGCACAAGAAAATAACCGCATCAGACGATTTCGCAGTCGTAGGCGCTTATCCAAACGGAAGCGATTACGATTTGATAAAAGGCGATGAAGGCGAAAGGGAAAAAGTGCTCGATAACATCAAAAACGTACCGATTCCCGACAACGATCCGGTTTATGGAAAAATGGAAGGAC
>JAEYZX010000141.1 GCA_023427845.1 Bacteroidota bacterium | reverse complement strand
TTGCTATTGTGAGCAGACGTCGAAGTCCTGGAAGGTCCTTATTGCGGAAACGCGTCGTAAAAACGATTCGTTTAATCGGCTGATAGTTTGAGTTTTCGGGAATTGCCAATACGCAGGCAGTTGTTTTGGTCATGATGTTGCCGGTCGATGTTCCCAGAAAAGTTTCCTTAAGGCCGGTTGCACCTTTAGTTCCCATTACTACATATTCAATATTGGAGTCCTTGATCATCCGCAACACAGTGCTTACCAGATCGCCATTCATTAATGTATTGCTGATCTTGATATCGCCAAGGCCATTTTCCTCCGCGATGGTACGAAGCGCCGGAATCTCATCTTTGTAATTCTCGAAATTACTGAGTTCAACCGTATCATATATTTCCATCAAATAGGCCGGAACGTCAATATAATCCACTGCGGGCAATGTATAAACATGCAGTGTGATCACTTCAGCATTGATGTTTTTTGCAAGCTGCAGTGCATAGATAAATGCATTCTTGGAGGTTTCGGAAAAATCGGTAGGAAAGAGAATTTTCTTCATTGCTGGTTTATTTGTCAGTTAAAGTTACACAAACTAAATACCGTAGTGAAAATAATTTTCTATAATTTAACGATATCGTAAGTAGTGCTGCTGCGCTTGTCCCTTTTTAAAATTGCGTACTTTTGCAGCATGATTCCAAATGATTCCATCGTAGCATTGGCAACTCCCTCGGGTGCCGGAGCGATTGCCATTATCCGGGTTTCGGGTGGTGATGCAATCACAATCGCGGACTCGATTTTTAAACCCGTTCGCACGAAAGACCTTCTTAAACAAAAATCGCATACACTCCATCTCGGCCACATTATGGATGACCACAAGGTACTTGACGAAGTCCTACTGTCGTTGTTCAAAGGCCCAAATTCGTACACAGGTGAAGATACGGTTGAGATTTCGTGCCACGGTTCGGTTTTCATCCAACAACAAATCATCCAGTTGTTGCTGCGCAAAGGCTGCCGGATGGCCAATGCGGGTGAATTTACATTGCGCGCATTTCTAAACGGCAAATTGGATTTATCGCAGGCCGAGGCTGTTGCCGATTTGATTTCATCCGATAACGAAGCGTCGCACCAGATCGCGATGCAGCAGATGCGCGGTGGATTCAGCAACGAAATTGCAAAGCTTCGCGAAGAACTTCTGAATTTTGCATCGCTGATTGAACTTGAACTTGATTTTGCCGAAGAGGATGTCGAATTTGCCGATCGGTCGCAGTTTCATGAATTGCTGAACCGATTCGAATTTGTCCTCAAAAGGCTTATCGATTCGTTTGCCGTTGGGAATGTCATCAAAAATGGAATTCCGGTCGCGATAGTCGGCGAGCCAAATGTTGGAAAGTCGACATTATTAAACGCACTACTCAACGAAGAGCGCGCAATTGTTTCGGAAATTGCCGGAACGACACGCGATACGATAGAGGACGAACTCGTAATTGAAGGCATCGGATTCCGATTTATCGATACTGCCGGAATCCGCGAAACGCTTGATGTTGTCGAAAACATCGGCATCCGAAAGACTTTTGAAAAAATCGATCAGGCGCAGGTGGTGATGTATTTGATTGACGGAGCAATGTTGGTCGACAGTTTAAAATCGACGGTTGACAGTTTAAAACTCCAACAATTAAAAGTTGAAATTGGAAAAATCAGGAATCAATTCCCACTGAAGCCATTGATGATCGTGGTCAATAAATCTGATAAAATTCCGCAGCCGGAAATTGATACTCTGAACGAATCGCTGGCTGAATTTATTGCGACTTCGAAAACAGATCTTGAGAAACAACCGACACTACTTTTTATTTCGGCTAAAAATAAAAACGGAGTCGATGCAATGAAGCAGCAACTCCTCTCCTATGTCAATACCGGTGCACTTCGAAACAATGAAACGATCGTCACCAATACACGGCATTATGATTCGCTGCTTAAGGCGCTCGAGGAAATACAGCGCGTGAAGCACGGACTCGAAAACGATCTTTCAAGCGACCTGATGGCAATCGATATTAAGGAAGCGTTGTATCACTTTGGCATGATCACCGGGCAAGTCACGAATGATGAGCTATTGGGAAATATTTTCGCGAATTTCTGCATCGGAAAATAAGCAAAAATGAATTTAATCTGACTCAAATGAAAAACTCGAGCAATCACGATGAACGGATCGCAAAAATAACCTTCGCTTCCGTATATCCACATTATGTGGCAAAAGTTGAAAAGAAAAACCGCACGAAAGAAGAACTTTATCAGGTAATTGAATGGCTTACCGGTTACGATGAACACCGGATTCAAGAATTGATCGACAATAAGGTGACTTTCGAGGAATTCTTTCGGGAAGCAAGATTGAACCCGAACGCGCATTTGATAACAGGACTGATCTGCGGTTATCGAATCGAGGAAATCGAAAATCCGCTCACCAAGCAAGTGCGATATCTTGACAAATTGGTTGATGAACTGGCAAAAGGACGTAAGATAGAGAAAATTCTTCGTCAAGGTAGCGCGGTTTAATCGTACATTAATTTATTTGTAACAGGCAAGTTAAGCTGAAACGAATTTTTTAAATTTAAGATTTAAACGAAATCTTATGAAAAAATTCGTGTTTCCGGCCGTTGCCCTTTTGTTCAGTACACCCGCACTGGCCTGTTCCTTCTGTAACAAGGAAGTCAGCAGTGCCATTTACAATAGTGCGTTCTACCCCAACCTATTCACGATGCTGTCGGCTTTTATAGTACTTGCGGTAATAGTTGCCGGACTTTGGCTGTTATTCTCCCGCCGACATAAAAGGAAAACCTCGGCAAATTTGGAGGCCGTACCGCTCACCCCGGTCCCACTTTCAACCGCTTCCATCATTTTGGGCATTGGCATGGGCGGACTAATCGACGGCATCATTCTACACCAAATATTGCAATGGCATGAAATGTTGTCAAATAAAATTCCTGCAACCAACTATGTAGGTAAAAGCGTAAATATGTTTTGGGACGGTGTCTTTCACGGATTTTGCTTTCTCATCATTTTACTGGGCGCGGTATTATTATGGAAAATCACCAAGCGGTCTGATGTCAATACGTCGGGTCGGCTTTTCTCTGGCGGCCTCCTGACCGGATGGGGCATCTTCAATATCGTTGAAGGCATCATCGACCATCACATTCTTAAGCTTCACAACGTTATGGAATTTTCTACCAATCACGATATCGGTAACTACAGTTTCCAGGCATTTTCGATTATAATCCTTTTACTCGGATTATTTCTGGTGAAGCAAGGTGAGAAAGAATAAACACGCGAACGAAAATGGGCAATATCATTTCAGGTTTCGGCACTATTTCAAATAAAAAAAGCGACAGTAACGCCGCTTTTACAATGATTGTTTTGTTTACTTAATCACCAACTTTTTTACGATTGTCTGACCGTCTGATTTAATTTGTGCAGTATATATCCCGGTACTCAATTGGATGCTGATCGGCTGCCCATTTATGACAGCAGTATCCATTACAAGTGCACCGGTCATTGAGTAGATTGATATCCTTCCGTTTGCATCCAATCCGTCGATTATAAGTTGCGAGGTTACAGGATTAGGATACAATGTAACTTTTGAAATCAAGTACCCGGAGCTTGACAATGTCGAAAACCAAGGCTCACCCGCATTTTCTCCCCAAATATAATCGGCCAGTTCAGGATGGTCAATAAACGGATTTCTATTTTGCTGCCAGGTATAAATGACATTGTTGCGGTTCATCTCAAAATCGTCTGCGGGATCGCTATGGTTCCAGATCAGCAGTGTTGCGAGATCACCAAGTTCGCCGGGCGTGTCATCGGGCGGATTTCCGTTTACCAGATTGAGTCCATTATAACGGATCGCCATATAGAACAAGCTTCTCGCCACATCGCCATTCCAGCTTCCCTGATTTCCTGCGGGGCCATTGTAATCGCTTCCAAAATCACGATTGTTTCTCGATGAATTTTCAGGCCCGTCCTCGGCACGGATGTGATGCCCGTCAGAATGCGCGGCGAGAATATCATTAGAATCGGTTTGCTGCCAAATGGAAAAACCATCAGGTGTTGAGCTTGTACCATCGGTGAAGCCTCCCCGGGATTGCGGATAGATGTGCTCGCGATTCCATAACCCGGTACTGCTTGCAACAGTCTGGAATTTATACTTCGCACGAGGTTGCTCGACATACATCAACCACACTTCATTGCTGTTTAATGGATTTTGATCTGCCTCATAAAGCATATCCGTAACGTCTCCATAAGTATGCTCGCGTACGACAGCCGGATTTGCAATTATATCCTGAATTGCCTGCTTTAGTGCGGCGCCCGATTTTCCTTCGAGTGTCCCGTAGTATTCGGCCGGTGCCGTGCTCGAGACAATACCGAATGTAGGGTTCAAAGGTGTACCCCACGCCGCGACGGTATAGTCATTATCTATAATGCGGACCTCGAGGTTGTCATTTAACTTATTATACATCGGCGGCAGCGCGCCGAATTTTATTTTAAGCAGCTCATCGCCTTCATCCGCATTGTCGTCGACTATCGTAATCACTTTTGTTGCGGTAGTTTGGCCGGCCGGAATCAATACAGTTGTGCTTCCGGTATAATCGGCTGCATTTATTCCGCTGCCATTCAATACAAAATTAAAAGTGAGATCGTTTGAAACAGGAGTCTCCGTGGTGAACGTAATATTGAGGACATCACCTTCATTCAGCGTTGTTTCCGGTGTAGAAATTAAAATTCCATTAAATGCAATACCGCTGCCATCGTTATGAGCACCCGGAGTAGGATCCTTTACTTCGTACGTTCCGTCATTCTTTCGCTGGATAGAATGTAAGGTCATTTGGTTATTCTGATCCTCATTGGTCTGCACCGAAATTCCAAGCAGGCTCAAAAGATCGGTGGCGTCAGGATCATTTGTATCGTAGGCCAGCGCATCGACAAGGTTTTGTGTCGTGGCCAGTGTCAGATCGGGAAAATCGGATGCATTTCCTAAGTAGAGTGCAACGGCATCGGCACCGTTCTGCATTGTGCTTGTGGGGAAAAATTTATGAGGTATTGGCGACACTCCTTCATTTCCTACAACAAACAAACCGTTTATATCGGTGCTATAACCGTCAAGGTCAATTGCGAAATAGCTGCGGTTTCCGGTACTCGATGTCGCAGAACCGTTGAACATCACCAACACATAGCCATCAAGCGGATAATTTGCCACCTCTGATTTAAGTTCGATAAACTCTTTATCATCAGTGCTTGGCGTATCGGAATCCAATTCATTGATCACAACCTGACCATATCCAAACATTCCACAAAGCAGCAGCAACGCGCAGAGCGAATTCTTTATCATTTTCTGAAATTTTAGTACTGCAAAGGTAACCAAAATGTGTAAAGAGTTGTTACGGTTTCGCTAAACAATGATACTCAATATGTTAAAGTCTGAAAGAAAAGTTTCAGACATACCCTTTAATAGTGTACTTTTGCGCAAAATTTGCCGAAAGGATCAAAATTCGATACGGCAAAAGATTACACTCTATGAAAAAAATTAATGAATATCGTACACTGCTGAATGTTGATAAGACGGCAGAACTGAAAGATCTCAAAACCATTTATCGGAATTCGATGAAGGAATGCCATCCTGACAAATTCCAGAACAATCCTCATGGATTGGCTGCTGCCGAAAAGAAAAGCCAGGAAATTATTGAGGCATATCATTTTCTTGTCAGCATAAATCCTGAGACTATCCGTCAGGGTCAGGCCGAGTATAATGAAACGACTGCAACTTCAACAATTGTTGATTATGTATATGAAAATGTCAGATTATTGATCACTTTCGCAAATGGCGCGAAATACGAATACATAAGTGTTCCTAAAGCAACATATATAAAAATGGTCAATGCCGATTCGCCTGCGCGATTTGCCAAGCGCCATATTTTCAATGCTTTTCCGTATCGGAAAGTCAGCAATCAAGATTAATTTTAAGTGTCCACATCGGACACTTTTTTTTTGACCACCATTATCAGTGAGTAGGAAATATCCCTGATATAGGGGATTGTGCGAAGCAATTTGTTGAAATAATTTAGCATTCAGCAACAATCACCTGACATGAAAATCACCCCAATTGAATATCAGCATCAAATAGCGAAGGCACAAAAGACACTGCAGGATTTAAATAAGCGCCTGCATAAAGTTAAAAACAGTTTACAAACAGACCCCAACAACACCATTCTACTGCGCCAACTCGACAAGATCAGCCTTGACATTACAATTACAGAAAACGAACTGGAGCACGCGCAGTCCTGTATATGCCAAAAGAATTAGCGTTTTAACGATTATTCTCAGAGGTTTTACCCGCCAGCTTTTTGATTCGTTTCACAAAACGGCGGCATTCCCCAAACATTATTCTTATTTTTGCTTTTCAAAACTACGTTATGAAAATCGAGCAAATTTACACCGGATGCATCGCACAGGCGGCCTACTATCTTGAAAGCAACGGCGAAGCCGCAATATTCGATCCGCTTCGCGAGGTGCAGCCTTATTTGGAAAAAGCAGCGCATGACAATGCCAAAATCAAATATATTTTCGAGACGCATTTTCATGCCGATTTCGTATCGGGACATTTGGATCTAGCGAAAAAATCCGGCGGAACCATTGTATACGGACCTACCGCATCACCCGAATTCGATGCATTGATTGCGACAGATGGACAGGATTTTAAAGTTGGGGCTTACACTGTGCGGGCGATTCATACGCCGGGGCACACATTGGAAAGCACGTGTTACCTTTTGATTGACGAAAACGGGAAGCAACACGGCATTATTACGGGCGATACTTTATTTATTGGCGATGTTGGCCGGCCAGACCTTGCGCAGGAGCTGACATCCGATTTGACCCAGGAACTGCTTGCCTCTTTTTTATACGATTCACTCCGGAATAAAATCATGCCGCTTTCCGATGATTTGATCGTATATCCGAGCCATGGCGCGGGTAGCGCATGCGGAAAAAACATGAGTAAAGAAACGACGGATACGCTTGGAAATCAGAAAAGGACCAACTACGCATTGCGGGCCGATATGACTAAAGAGGAATTCATCAAGGAATTACTTGACGGATTGGGCGCTCCCCCGGCCTATTTCCCGCAAAATGTGCAAATGAACATCAAAGGATACGCAAGCCTTGATTCTGTTATCGAAAAAAGCCGGATAGCGCTCAAGCCGGCCGAATTTGAAGCTTTGGCCAATGAGTCGGGAGCTGTTGTCCTGGATGTACGACACGAATCGGAATTTGTAAAAGCGCATATTCCAAAATCGATTTTTATCGGGATCCAGGGGAATTTTGCACCTTGGGTTGGCGCACTGATAATGGATGTCAAACAGCCACTTCTGCTGGTGACTCCTGATGGCCGGGAAGAAGAGACAATTACAAGGTTGTCCCGGGTGGGATTCGACAATGTTTTGGGTTATTTGGAAGGCGGAATTGAAGCCTGGCAAAAGGCAGGAAATGAAACCGACAGCATGAAATCAATTTCCCCCGATCAGTTTGCCATGGAACTGCACAATGGAAGTATGGTTGTCGATGCGCGAAAACCCGGCGAATTCGAGGCCGAGCATATTAACGGCGCGATCAACCTTCCCTTGGATACGATCAACAATAACATTGATGCCGTGCCTGAGGAAAACTTTTATCTTCATTGCGCAGGAGGATACCGGTCGGTAATTATGGGCTCTATATTGAAATCGCGGGGAATCCATAACCTGGTAAATATTGAAAAAGGCATGAGCGGAATCCGAAATACTTCCGTCCCGACAACCAAATTCGAATGTCCGTCAAATTCCAAGTAAGTATAACAAAAAATTATATAGACAAATCTGGCGCTACATGTATTTTTGGATACTTTTGCATCGTTAACAAATAAAAATTAAATGAAAAAGATACTATTTGTATTGGCTTTGCCTACGTTATTGATATCATGCGGCAAGAGCGGAAAAGATGAATTCACATTAAGCGGAACAGTGAAAGGCTCTGATGGCAAAAGCATTATTTTGGAGCGGATGGATGATTCGCTTGGCATAATGCCGATTGATACCGTTATGATCGAGAACGGCAAATTCTCCTTCGTTGGCGATATTTCTGAACCGGCAGTTCATTCACTCCGGATTGAAGATGAGCCCGCAAGACCCTACTTGATTGTCGAACCAGGTGACATCTCGATCGAAATAAACAAGGATAGTATCGCAAAAAGTAAAATTACGGGTACCTATAACAACGAACAACTGACGGTATTCAACGATATTGCATCAAAGATTCGCGACAAAATGCTCGCGCTACAGCAAAATCGCGCAGCCGAAATTCAACAGGCGCGACAAACTCAGGATACTGCAGTATTCAACAAGCTTAAGGTAGAATTTGATGCGATCGACAAAGAAATGCAGGAAGCGACACAAGAGTATGTCAGAACACATCCAAAAGCATTTATTTCGGCCATCTTGATCAACAATATGTTCCGTGCGCCGGAACCCGACATTAAACTGATTGAAACATTATATAACAATCTCGACACTGAGGTCAAAAATACACAAGCCGGGAAATCGATTGCCAATAGATTGAAAGACATTGCCCGTATTGGTGTTGGCAAGATCGCGCCCGATTTTAGTGCGCCGGATCCTGATGGAAAAATTGTCTCGCTCCGTCAATCACTGGGAAAAGTTACCATAATTGATTTTTGGGCATCGTGGTGTGCGCCATGCCGCGCGGCCAATCCGGAACTTGTTGCCATTTACAATGAATTTCATCCGAAAGGACTTAATATCATCGGCGTATCGCTTGACAAAGAAAATGGTGCTGCGCAGTGGAAAGAAGCCATAGCAAAAGACAAGCTGACGTGGACGCAGGTTTCAAACCTAAAATTTTGGAACGATCCGATCGCCGCGACTTATCAGGTAAAATCTATACCACAAATGTTTATTTTAAACGAAAAAGGCCAGATAATAGCGCAGGATCTGAAGGGTGATGCATTGCGTAAGAAGCTTGCAGAATTTCTTAAGTAGTTCTATTCTATCTTATGATAAAAATCCTCTCCGGAGGATTTTTTTTATTTAATTCAGCTACAATACGTTATAAAAAATCGGAAAAATTGCCTCAAAAATTGTTGGCAAACGCCGAAACAGTTTCTATATTTGCAGCCGTAGCCGAGAAAAATAATATTGGGGAGATACTCAAGCGGCCAACGAGGGCAGACTGTAAATCTGCTGTGAAAACTTCGCAGGTTCGAATCCTGCTCTCCCCACAAAAATTTTAATCCCCAAGCACTTGAAAATTCACTTTCGATTGCGCTTGGGGATTAACTTTTAGTAAGCTTCCCGACTTACGGATCAACGAACGTAAACGTCATCCTCGGAAGAGGAAACCATTATAGGATAATAAGGCGATTTAAGCGATTGCGCGCATTCTCTTCATTATTTTTTACGCACAGCTATACGGGATTTTTTACGGATGCCCGTTTTCTTTTATGGACGCTTTTAAGTAAAAAGTATCCACAGATACCCGATACTACTGAGGCCACCAGAATTGAAAATTTGGCTTCGGTTTGGAATGCAAGCTCATCAAACGATAGCAGTGCAATAAAAATCGACATCGTAAAACCGATACCACCGAGCAAACCTAATCCCAGGACATGTGCCCAATTCGCACCCTGAGGCAGTCTTGAAAGTCGGCATTTAACCGAAATATACGACATCGTAAAAATCCCCAAAGGCTTCCCGAGGAAAAGTCCAAGTAAAATACCCAACCCCAAATTGCTTGCAAGGCCTTCGACCATTCCACTTTCAAACGTAATGTTCGTATTTGCGATCGCAAAAATCGGCATAATGAGGAAGTTCACCGGTTTCACCAGCATATGTTCCAGTTTCTCCAACGGCGACTCTACACGGCCTACCGTAGTTGGCAATGTCATGGCAGTCAATACCCCGGCAATAGTGGCGTGCACCCCGCTGTGATGTATAAAATACCACATCAGTATTCCGGGCAAAAGATAAAATGCGATGCTTTTTACGCCAAATCGGTTAAATAACATCAACAGAACAAAGATTCCGCCTGCATACGCAAGATATAGAAACTGTAGTTCGGCCGAGTAAAAGATAGCGATTACCAGAATCGCGATAAGGTCGTCGACGATCGCAAGTGCGGCGAGGAATATTTTTAGGCCTGTTGGGACTTTATCACCAAGCAAGGATAATACGCCCAGTGCAAAAGCAATATCCGTTGCCATCGGGATTCCCCAGCCTGCGGATGTTTCAGGTGAGGTACTGTTAAAGGCGGCATATATCAATGCCGGTGCCACTACGCCGCCAAGTGCCGCAAGGACCGGCAAAGAGGCCTGTCGGAATGATGAAAGCTCGCCCTCGACAATCTCCCTCTTAATTTCTAAACCGACGAGTAAAAAGAAAATCGCCATCAAACCATCATTAATCCAAAGTATTACCGGATACCGTAGATGGATGCTATCGGTATTGAATCCTAATTCTAAATTAAGCAGATCGGAAAAACCTGTTGCCCATTGTGTATTTGCGATTGTGAGCGAAAGCAATACACAAACAATCAATATAATTCCACCCGATGCCGAAGATTTAAAAAAGTCGGCAAATACTTTTAGATTTATCAATTTTACCATAGTCGCAAATTTAGCCAAAGGTGCCTGAAAACCATAATCATCAGCGGGTTTTATTCCGTTTTTTTTTAACAATTACCATCCGGCTGTCATCAAGTTTCAAAAAAAAAAAGCCCCAATAAGGGGCTTTATGAAATTGAAGCAAATTTATTCGAGAATGAAACTGACTGATACATTAGCGATTATGTTTATTTCTCCTATTGCAGCTGTCTGACGAACTTCAGACGCATCGGAAGTTTTCATCTCCATACGGGCGGCATACATCGGTTGTGGATAAATAATTTGCGTATTGTCGTTGATCGTATGTGCCTCTCCTACTTTCTGTCCGATTACCGAAACAAAATCCTCGGCTTTGGCTTTTGCTTCCCTGATTGCAAGCTTTCTAGCTTCCGACTGGTGTTGGGCCATTTTTGACGATTTGAATTCAACGTTATTGATACGGTTTATTCCGGACTCGACCATTCCGGCCATCAAAGCATCGTATTTATTGAGATCTTTCAAGAAAATCTCTATTGTTTGAGTGGCAATGTAGTAGTATTTCTTTTTTTCATAATCATACTGCGGATTCAACGCCACGCGCTGTGTCATAACATCTTCTTTTGGTAGATTTGATTTACGTATGAACTGAATCACTTTCTCCACCGCCTGATCATTTTGTTTTTTAACCTCTGCAGCAACATTGCCCTTGGATTCAACCGTTACCGAAATCAGCGCCTGATCTGGTGTTACGCGGACTTTCCCTTCACCTGAAACATTAATCAACGGAATTTGTTTATTTTCCTGTGCCAACATACTTCCCGCCGATAAAAATATTACCGACAATAACAGCAGGGTAATTGTATCGATTCGTTTCTGAAAATTGTAAAAAATGGTTTTCATAGTATTTGTTTTAGATTTGAATAGTGGGATGACAAATGTTGTGCCATTATATTTTACCAAGTTTTGCGAGCACAAACAAAATTACGATTGGAATGGCAAGTACAATGACCATAAATGTATTTTCAGTGAACATTGACGGCTGTTTCATCAGCGTAAGTACATACCCGCCGATTGCGCCGCCAAAGTGGGCTGTATGGCCTATGTTATCACTTTTGGAACGCATTCCGTAAATTGAATACAGCAGATACGCTATCCCAAAAACATACGCGGGCATCCAAAGTATAAAATACAAACCTATTTCACTGTCGGGTTCCAACAATATAGCTGAATATAAAATCCCCGTTACGGCCCCTGAGGCTCCAATTGCACGGTAGCTGTAATCGTTTTTATGGAATATCAACGTCAACATGCTGCCAAAAATCAGGCTGCCGAAATAAAGCATCAGAAAAGTCAACGCACCCAGATGCGCAATGACAACAGGTGCGAAGAAATATAACGTAAGCATGTTCAGGAACAGGTGCCCAAGATCGGCATGCAGGAACGCCGATGAAACCATTCGGATTTGATCGCCGGCGCGGATACTGCCGACATGGAATTCATATCTTCGGAAAAAAGCGAGGTCGTTAAAACCTTTGTAGCTTATGATTGTGGTAATGGCAATAATGGCGATCAGGACGTTGTCTATATTCATAATTGATGTAAAAGTAGAAATTGTTTCGGTTGCAATCCTATAGGAAAACGGCAAAATGGCTGTTATGATGTATATTTGCAAAAAAAATATAATGCAGTTTTTAGTTTTCCTGATTCTGTATCCGCTATTGTGGTGTATATCAATACTACCGTTCCGACTGCTTTACCTATTTTCAGATTTCGTTTATTTTATTATTTATTATATCATCGGTTACCGAAAAAAAACGGTGCGGGAAAACCTTAAACTCGCTTTTCCAAATCTTTCAGCGCAGCAGCGTTTATCGATTGAGAAGAAATCGTTTCGCCATCTGTGCGACATGTTTCTGGAAATGATAAAGACGACGGCAATATCTGAGTCTGAAATCAATAAACGCTTCCGGTTTACCAACCTCGAACTCTACCGTGGATATGAGCTGAAAGGAAAAAGCATTGCGTTGATGCTCGCCCACTATGCGAGTTACGAATGGGTTATATCAATGAACAAATTCATCACGTATCCTGGTTATGCCATCTACAAGCGGATTGCCAACCGACATTTCGATAAGTTGGTGCGTGATATCCGTTCAAAGTTCAAAGCCGAGTTGATTACCACAAAAGAAGCGATTCCGACAATTCAAAAAAATGAAGCCAACGGAATTCCCGGCGTATATGGTTTTGCCAGTGACCAATCGCCTAAAGCTTCGAAAGCCTATCATTGGGCCGATTTTATGGGAATTCAGACGCCCGTCCATACGGGTGCCGAAATGCTCGCGAAGAAATTCGATATGACTGTGCTGATGTTGAAAGTATGCAAGGTCAAACGCGGTTATTATGAAGCAACCTTTATGGTACTGACAGAGGACGCGAGGTCAATACCCGATTACCAAATTACCGAAACCTTCCTGCGTGAAGTGGAGCAACAGATAATTGCTGCGCCTGAATTCTATTTATGGACGCATAAACGTTGGAAACACAAAAAAAAGAAAGTAGTTAGTCAAAAGTGAACCATTTTCCACCATCCGTTTGCTGTCCGGGATTCCGCTTTCGTGCAAAAATTCATTTGTATTGGCATTATACTTATAAGCGGTTCCCCATTCTTTATGATTTTGCGCAAGCTGTTGTATGCTTTCACAAACGAAATTGACTTCTTCATTAGTAGTAGTTGGATGGTGGCAACTGTCATTTGTTCCTTAAGCCTGATTGCAATCGCAGATTTGATTACCTGCAAAAATCGTCTTCCCGGTAACGCCATGAAATCCCAAGTACTTCCCGAGATTAAATTTTTCGAAATGGTTTAAGCGGCCTCGTTTCTACGCAGCTTCGAATTGACCGGAGCGATCACAATATCTACTGTACTTGCATTGATTTCGGAATCAATCACATTGCTGTCGACCGTTATCGCGTTGTCATGATTTTCAAGTTCTTCGATAAACAGTCTTGTGATGACTTCCGGTTCTTCGGTAAGAAATATATTCTCGAGCAGGTTGACACGAATGATTGCAGTATCGGTACAATCTTCGGTAAGATTTTCATAATCGACAGAATTATCTTCACATTCACCGATATGTAGGAATTCAGGCTTTCCGTACCGCAATATTTCGGTCACGATCTGAACCATACCGAAGTGATTTGAAAAATTTTCTTTGAACACAAAAAGGTTTGATATGTGCGGCAGCTTGAATAGCAGCGTCGAGGTTTCTTTCGGTAGTGCTTTAAACGGCATAATCAAGACGATTTACAGGTTGATTGATTTTGTGGATTTTCCTGTGTCTTGCAGTAACCAAAATTCCGCGCACGTAAATATCGATCACCGTTTGCAATCCACCAGTTCTATTCTCTGATGTCGTAAAAACAATATGTTCTTTATTACCTCTGAGTTGCTTGCTAAACCAGATGATGGTTTTTGACTGACAACTTGTGAAATCTATGATTGACGGTGGATCAATAACGTGGATTCGTACATACAAGCCATCACCTGTAAGGTTCTTTTTGGATGACGGTTGCGAAGCTTCGTCACCCGCGTAAAGAATTTCAGGCTCGGCATATTTCAGCATATCTACGACAGCTTTAACCGTTGTAGAATTGTGCTTTCCGCGAGTCGGTATAATAGTAGTACCGTCGCATTTAAATGTTAGTAAAGATGTCCTGGAGCGTAATAAATCTGCCATAGTCGAATCTTTTTTACAAATTTCGACATTACGGCTCCGAGGCTGTTATACGATTTTCAGCCGTTGTTCCATCATTTACACTTTAACACTTTCACGGATTTCGGAAAATGAAAATTGATTTTCCCATCTTTGGCGACGGGCTTCAGCTTCGATTAAATCAATTCGTTCACTGAAATCGTTTACGATCCCATTCTCAATCGTAAAACGAACGGCCTGATCATAAGCGGTAAGTATGCTTTTGTAAAAAGAATTGTATTTCATTTCCCTTTTTGCCGAGTATTTCATAGCCGTTTCGATTGCAAAAAACATCAAATCGGCCAATGCCAGCGGATCTACCCCAAGGGTCAGGAAATGCTTGATGTATTTTTGAGGTACCGAACGGCGTAACTTGGCTCGTTTGGATTTGACAGGAAAGTACTCATTACTGATTTTGAGTTTCGCTTCGCTGATAAGCTTATCCTCTTTCGGATTGAATACGAAATCATAATAAATTTTGACCTCTCGGAATTTATCGTAAAGTTCGAGAAGTTGTTCGCTAACCTGTTCTTTATCCAGACCTGCAAGATACTTTTTTAAATCGCGCTTACTCATTAAATTTTTACTGTTTTTGGTATATTCACTGGCTGCGATTCCGTATTTTTGCGCGAAATCTTATAGCCAATACAAATGCTTAAAATCTTTAAAATTACCGCATTTCTCGAAGGTGTTTCTCTTTTACTTTTATTTTTTTTCGCAATGCCGATGAAATACCTGATGGACGATCCGCTTTACGTCAAACATATCGGAATGGCACATGGGCTGTTATTTGTAGCCTATGTGATTTTGGCGCTAATGCTGAAATACGAATACAATTGGTCTGCTAAAAAACTCACGATAATTCTGTTGGCATCGGTATTGCCATTCGGCACCTTTTATGTTGAAAAAAAATACCTTCGAGATCCTAAAAGCGTATAGTTAATCGTTAAAATCTTCGACATCGTCAAATGATTTGCCGTGACGAACCGGTTTTCCGTCTTCGTCCAGGCTAACCATTGTCACGGTGTCTATCGAAATGATTGTGGCGCGTGTCATAATATTGCGTACCTCACATTTCAGTGTGATTGAAGTATTTCCAAACCGGACAACGTCGATCCCGATTTCCACGATATCGCCTTGTTGGGCCGAACTGCGGAAATTTATTTCCGACATGTGCTTTGTGACGATCCGTGTATTTTGCAGAAGTATAATTGAGAACAGCGCAAGCTCTTCATCAATCCATGCAAGCAATTTTCCGCCGAATAAAGTTCCGTTTGGATTCAGGTCTTCGGGCTTGACCCATTTTCGGGTGTGGAATCTCATATACTGAATTTAGATCGCGTAAAGTTAATGATTTCCTTATGGTCAAATGCCAATGGTGGCAATGCATCAACCGAAAACCATCGTGCCTCCGTTGCATCATCGGCTGCCATCAGATCGGATTTTTCTGCTTCAATGCAAGAATAATAAGTAATTGATATGGTGTGCCCCCTCGGGTCGCGCCCCGGTTTTCCAAAAGCGTATACTTGCTGCATGCTATGAACCAGTAAGCCGGTTTCTTCCCTGAGTTCGCGAACGGCGGCATCATGCAGGTCTTCATTGTGGTCGACAAAGCCGCCCGGTAGTGCCCATAAGTCTTTAAATGGATTGTTGCGGCGTTTGATAAGTGCCACCTGTATGCTTGTTGATAACTTACGAAAGACAACAGAATCAACGGTAACGAAAATTTCAGAGGTTCTCATTTTTAAGAATTTAAAACGATGCCGTTGTTAATTATCCGTTAATCATTTTAAGTATTTTAACATAAAAATAGAATTTTAATTCTAAACTAGTATATTTGCAATTGAGAATTTAATAGTAAAATTGAATTGTCCTACTAAAAGCATGTCAAATATGAAACAAAAACTACTACTACTTACCATTAGCCTGCTGGCACTGAATAGTGGCCATGCCCAGGAAGATGACAAGGAAACTGTCGACCAAGGTGTGCCAACTTTATCGTTCAACAGATGGACCATCGAGGCCAGCGTCGGACAAAGTAAAGGTGTACGGCCCTATACAGAAGGTTACTACACCAGTAATCCAACTACAGTACTTGGAACAATTAAGCCAAATTATTTTAATGCCGGCGTCCGCTATATGTTTACGCCTTCATTTGGTGTGAAGTTAGACGGTAGTTTTGACAAGTTCGAAAACAATGAAGACACTGATAGCCAACCATTTGAAGTAGAACAGCTACGCTTTGGTCTACAAGGGGTCATTAATGGGGCACGACTGCTGAGAATTCAGGATCAACTGGGTAGATTTTCATTTTTGATCCATGCAGGTCTTGAATATTCACGTGTTACTCCTAAATTGGAAACCGGAGTCGATCCGATCGGCGGATATTCGAATTTCGACCGCACCGAAAATAATATCGGGATAAAAATTGGTGTTTCTCCACAATTCCGATTGCTTGACCGTTTGGCGCTCGTTGCCGACATTAGTACTGTTGCAAACTTCCGTCAGCACTTCGCATGGGACGGACACCTGTCGGAGCCTGACAATAACCTTACCGGACAAATGCTAATGGCATCAATCGGTCTTTCATATTCTCTTGGAAGTGAAAACCTTCACGGTGACTGGGCGATTGTTGAAGATGACAGAATGGAAGAAATCGACGAACTTGACAAGAGAATCGGCGAGCTTGAGACTATGATGAACGATTCTGATAAAGATGGCGTTCCGGATTATCTTGATGTTGAGAACAATTCAGTTGCAGGCGTAGCGGTTGATTCGAAAGGCCGTATGGTTGACAGCAATCAAAATGGTGTTCCAGACGAGCTAGAGAAGTATGTTGATTCCAGCGTACAAACCATGGTCGAAAAATCAGGCAACAATTCAGACGTAGTCAAAAAATTGATTAACGAAGGTTATATCGCAGTATTCTTTGATTTCGGAAGCTCAAGACCAACACCTGCTTCAACTCAGAACGTAGCATTCATCCTGAACTACATGAGAAACAACCCATCGTCATCAGCAGATATCACCGGTTATGCTGACGAGATCGGAAGCACAGAGTTCAACAATGCACTTTCTGCAAGAAGAGCTGAATTCATCAGGAATACATTGATCAAAGCCGGAATCGACGGTTCAAGATTGAACATCGTACCAAAAGGTGAAGATGCTTCGGTTGACAAAGATTCTGAAATGGCGAGAAGGCTTGTACGAAAAGTAATTTTTACGATTAAATAAAAAATAGTTTTAAATAAGAAACCGCTGCAATCCGCAGCGGTTTTTTTTTATCTTTAAATAAAACAAATGGACAATCGCGACAGTTTCATCACGCAATTCCGCGGCGACTCAATCGGAACTATTACAGCCGAGTCATCTGCCGAGGAAACCTTTCAAAACCAGACAATACGACCAATCCTGAAAATACAGAACGACCTGCTTATCGATGTTTTCAAGAATTATATCAGCAAGTACAAAGATGATTTCTATAGCTATTCGGTTGAGAAAAAATTATCGTATATCGAAAATTCGATCCAAAAGGATATTAAATTCCGGAATTCGTTGAAGGGTATGGTAATCGGACTATTTACGATCGCCGAATATGAACAGTACATAAAAACCTCTTCAAGCATCAACAAACGGATGATGAATATGGTTATCGAAAGATTGAAAAGCCAGGTGCAATTGTTTGACGCTCCATGATTGCTTAGTTATGTTCAAGACCGCGAAGCAGCTGAAGATATTTTTCAGGAGTTTCATTCTGGTAAACTCCTAATTTGCCCAATACTCGTTGATGCTTGTTTAGAAGCACAACCAATGGAAAAAAACCGTCTTTGTTGTACTTCTCCACTATCAGCAAATTTGCGGCATTGGCTTCGGCAGAAACTGAAAATCCGGGGCTTAAGGTAAATTCAATGCGGACCAATATGTAATTGTCTGCCGCGTAATTCAGAAATTCCTGAGTTGAAAGCACATTCTTCTCGAGGAGTTCACATCGTTCACAAAAATCGGGCACCGTGAAAAATAACAGTACTTTTCGATTCTGTTGCAAAGCCTTGTCGAAGGCGATTTCCAAATCCGTATTCCAATCCTGCCCGTGAGCCGAAGCTACTGCAATCAAAAAGAATGTTAGTAAAAAAGTCCTCATCATCATCAATTTCCTGCAAACATAGAACAATCAACGATACAAGTAAAATTAAAGCGTCATTTATAACATTCCATTGTATTTGCGGATCAGCCACTCAGAAGCCAACAATAAGGCAATCAATATCAGCAACAAAATACTATCAATCAACGGAACAACTTTCGTGACATTCTTCTGGATCGCCTTATACTGCTCATCTTCAAGAAGCAGGTCGATAAGCGTATCGATTTTATCCGGCAGTAATGCTACAGCGCCGGTTTGCGCGGCCAACTGCTCAAGGCGCAACAAATCTGGATTTACAAATTGCTTTTCAATGTCAAAATCGAGGATCTCGAAATATCCATTATAAGTTGTGTTGGAGTTCAATTCTTTTACCGAAAAATTATACTGGCCGGCAGGCAAGCCATCAAGATTCACTTTAAATGCGTTGTTGGTCCGCAGCAAATCATATTGCTTTGTCGCCTTTGTCGACCTGTTGGTAACCGAAATCGACAAACGTGCCTTCTCATCGAATTCATAATTCTTATTGAAGAACTGTGCTGTGATCTCGATCGCATCTCCCGAATTGTAAAAGCTTTCATGGTTCACGACAAGCGATTTTCTTGCATTGGTCGAAGAAAGAAACTGGATGGTCTTATCTATGAATACATCGAACTTTTCAAAAGATGAATTTTCCACATGGCTGTGTAACCGCCATTTCCAGATATTTTCACCCATTAAGTACGCACTGCGCCGGCCTTGATGTTCCGCAAATGCAAACAATGGAGCTCCTGTTTCAATATTACGAATCCGCGAATTGATCAGCACATTCACATTTCCGCTTGCCGTAACAGTGCCAAAAGCATTCTGCAACGGCGGAAAATCCGCAAAGCCGATATCGTCCAACGCAAATAAATTGAACTGTTTGTTGAATGCCGCGAGATAATCCTCACGCTGCGAACCCATTTTATATACAAAATCTTTTTGTTGCTCGTTCAGCAGTGAAAAGTCGGTATTTGGACCGGTGATAACCCATGTATTGACACCCGCATTTTTATTGATTTCAAACAGCCTCCTGAATTCGGGTGTGGGCTGATAAAATACAAGCACATTGTACCCGCTAAGCGATTCAACTGATGATGGCCGAAGTATGGTGACCTTGCGCTGCGCATTCGACTCTATTGCTCGCTTAAGCGCACTTATGTCGGGATGCACGATGGATGAAATTACTGCGACCTCCGACTTCTGGTCGATGATTTCAACAGCAAAATTCTTCGTATTGTTGTATGTGTTTTTTTCCTGTTCCGACGACGATACTGTAGCCTTATAAAGCTGCAGCCCGACCGAATTTGCGGGAAGCAGTGCGTTTACGACCGCAGATCGTTTCGATGGGGAAAAGGTAACCGTTTGCTTTGCAACCACAGTAGTTCCGTTTGTGACAGCAAAATTCGCAGTCACACTTTTGTTTCCGGAATATTGTAAAAAGATTTCAGCGGGAAATTTATTCTTGTGAAAAGCGTATTTGTTCACGTTGACCTGCGTCACCCGCAAATCAAGAAACGTGGTCGTATCTCCTGCGATTACAGGATAGACTTTGTTTTTAGCATCAAAGCTGTACACGTAATCGGCTCCCAAAGTCTGGTTTCCGTCGCTTATGACGATGCTCGGAAACGTCTTGTTGCGATAAATGCTTTTGAGGCCTTTTGCAACCTGATCCAAATTGGATTGATTCCCATTAAAAGAAAATTCATCCGCCGCAGCAAAATCGGAATCGAATGCATAAGAGCGTATGTCGAACTTTTGCTGCAGCCTCGAATCTGATGACAATTTCCGATGCGCGGCAAGCACTTGTTCATTGGCTTTCAACTCAACGATCGACGCCGAATTATCCACAATGATCGGAAGCGGAGGTTTCTCAACCTCGTAAATCGTTCGCTTGATTTTCGGATTGATTAACAACAATAAAATTCCGAAAATCGTCAGAAACCGCAAACCCGCCAAAAGCAGATTTACCCTGGTCCTGTTGCCCGCTTTGTAGAAATATTGATAAAACGACAAACCTGCGGCCACTACGATTGATAATAGAAGAAGCAGGATTGTTGGAATTGTCATTCTTGATAGGGATTAGGAATTAGGGATTAGGGATTAGGTACATAGTGACGAATACAAATTCAGGATTGATACTCAGACATAACTAACCGCAAACTGTGAACCGTAAACTGTAAACTATTAACCGCAAAATGTTAACCGCAAACTACGTAAGCATACCGCCATCAACATTCATCACCTGACCCGTTACATATGCGCTCATGTCGGATGCAAAAAACAGGCACGCATTAGCGACATCTTCTGTCGAGCCACCGCGTTTCAATGGAATCGTATCGCGCCATCCCTGAACCACATCCTCGTTTAACTTTGCTGTCATTTCAGTTTCGATGAAACCCGGAGCGATTGCATTGCATCTGATGTTACGCGAACCCAACTCCAGCGCAACCGATTTCGTAAATCCGATCACACCTGCTTTTGAAGCCGCATAATTCGTTTGTCCGGCGTTGCCCTTCACTCCTACCACCGAACTCATATTGATGATCGATCCCGAACGTTGCTTAAGGAACGTCTTCTGGATTGCTTTGGTCATATTGAAAACCGATTTCAGGTTCACCTCGATCACTTTGTCGAAATCCTCTTCCGACATCCGCATCAGCAGGTTGTCTTTTGTGATTCCGGCGTTGTTGATCAGAATATCAACGGTTCCGAATTCGGCAATTACATCATCGACAAACTTTTGTGCTTCAGCAAAGTCGGCTGCATTAGATTGATAACCTTTTGCCTTGATTCCGAGTTTGTTCAATTCGTTTTCAAGCGCCATCGCCGACTCGACCGATGAACTGTATGTAAATGCGACGTTCGCCCCGTGCTTTGCGAAGACCTCGGCAATCCCTTTTCCGATTCCGCGGCTCGCTCCTGTGATAATGGCTGTTTTTCCTTCAAGTAATTTCATAATGTTGTTTTTTATGTGTAGCTGATCCCGCTGTTGCTTCAATCTTAACTGTTTTAAAGAAAAACAGTCAAGGATTTGCTTCACCCGTTCGAACTCCATCCTCGGGTCCGCGCCCATCGGGGCAGGCTAGCCAAATATAAGAATATTTGTGGTTTTTAAAAGGCGACGTTCCATTTTGGAAGGCGGCCGTTTTCGTCAAGGAAGTTCTGCAGCACCTGCCCTTCAGCAAATGTTGGGATCACTTTAATTTTTGCGTTGAACGTGTCGTACCAATGCACTTCAAGCGTTTCGATGTTTTCCGTTTTCATTTGCGCCGGCCACGAATACTTGCGGCCCGTTTTTGCAAACTGGTGCCCGTTTACGATTTTTTCGAAGAGTCCGCCGCTCTTGCTTTTCAAAGTGCCGTCGTTCTGCACGGTCCCTGTCGATCCAACCATGATAAGTTCCTTTCCTTCGCCTGATACTTGATACACGACAAAAATTCCGTTTGCGTTATCGGGAGCATTGCATTTTTCCTCGAGGCTTTCATCGGCAGAAAAGGTGAAGCTGCCGGTAGTTTTAAACTTTTTTAATTCTTTGTACATGTTCAGATTATAGATGTCAGATTAATAAATTGTTGCTCAAAAAAATACCCCGCGAAATCACGGGGTAGTTTATTATGTCGGTATAGGAAACTATCCCAATACTTCTTTTACTTTTTTTCCGATCTCCGCTGGCGAATCAACAACGTGAATTCCACATTCGCGCATGATGCGTTTCTTGGCTTCGGCAGTATCATCGGCACCGCCAACGATTGCCCCGGCATGTCCCATTGTGCGCCCTTTAGGTGCAGTTTCACCCGCGATGAATCCAATGACGGGTTTTCTGTTGCCGTCTCCTTTGATCCAATGTGCAGCATCGGCTTCGAGCTGGCCGCCAATTTCACCGATCATTACGATGCATTTTGTCTCGGGATCGTTCATCAATAATTCAACCGCTTCTTTTGTCGTAGTCCCGATGATCGGGTCACCGCCAATTCCGATTGCAGTCGTGATTCCGAGTCCTTGTTTTACCACCTGATCGGCTGCTTCATAGGTCAGCGTACCTGATTTCGAAACGATACCCACGGTTCCTTTTTTGAAAACAAATCCCGGCATGATGCCCACTTTAGCTTCTTCGGGCGTGATCACACCCGGACAGTTTGGCCCGATCAATCGGCAGTCTTTGTTTTGAATGTAGGCATACGCTTTAATCATATCAGCCACGGGAATTCCTTCTGTGATTGTAATGATGACTTTGATACCGGCATCGGCAGCTTCCATGATCGCATCGGCGGCAAATGCAGGCGGTACGAAAATAATTGTAGTGTCGGCACCCGCTTTTTCAACAGCATCTTTTACCGTATTGAATACCGGACGATTCAGGTGCTCGGTTCCTCCTTTTCCGGGAGTTACGCCACCAACGATGTTTGTTCCGTATTCAATCATTTGCGAAGCGTGGAAAGTACCTTCGCTACCTGTAAAACCCTGTACAATTATTCTGGAATCCTTATTGACTAATACACTCATGATTTATATTTTAAAAATTATTTTCGTGTCGCAAAAGTACTGCTTTGCGAGCGAATGTTAAAGCATTTATTGTTATAATTGACTCATTTGGTAACCGCGAAATAACTTTCCGTCTTTAACCTCCCAAATGACCATAAAATGGGCAAGCAGCATTTCTTCGCGTGGATTTTCGATTGTTTTTACATAAATCGAATAGCGAACCGAAACGTGATTGCCGTCCTGCAGCAAATGGGAAATGTTCACTCTCGAACTTTCGTATGCGCGCCCAAGTTCGCTCGACAAATCGAGGATCTCATCGCGTTTCATTTCAAGAAAGCCTTTAGTACTGTTCCATTCCACCACAACATCGGGATGCAGGAAAGTATCCATAACCTCCCTGTTCGTCAGCGCATCCGATTTATAAAAATCCAAAACAAATTTCTTTGTCGCCATCTTATTTCAATTTATCAAATATTGCAGGTAATTTCCTGACGTTTATCATTTGTTTCATCGCTTCGCGCGAATCCTCGGCTGGTGTGCCCCAATAGGTTTTGCCGCCTTCCAAAGATTTATTCAATCCCGACTGCGCGAAAATAACTGCTTTTGCGCCCACGGTAATTCCGCTTGGCATCCCTACCTG
>JAEYZX010000045.1 GCA_023427845.1 Bacteroidota bacterium | reverse complement strand
TTATTACAATGCGTACAGGTACAGTTAAGTTTTTCAATGAATCAAAAGGTTACGGATTCATCACAGACGAAGAAACAGGAAAAGACATTTTCGTTCATGCATCAGGAATCCGCGCGGAAGAACTACGCGAAGGTGACCGTGTGAGCTACGAAGAAGAAGAAGGAAGAAAAGGTAAAGTTGCTGCACAGGTTGCAGTTCTTGAAGACTAAATATATAGATTCTTGTTACCTAAATGTTTAAAACGTCCCGATTGGGACGTTTTTTTTGTTTAGAAATGTGCGCAGATTCACAAATTTATTAACAACGCGGAGTATTGTCGCATCTATTTCACCGACGTTGTAGTCTGCGTGATTTATAGACTTCGGACAAAAAGAATTCTGCAGATCTGCGGCGAAGTTTTGCTGCTTATTTATAATGCTTCAAAATTAAGCAGCTTGGTATGTTAATCCAGCCCGAAATAACCGTTTAGGGTTGCTTTTTAAGAAACGTGAGTTATCTTTGCAGTTAATTTCCGAAATTAAATTTAATCATGCAAACAGATCAATTAGATTACTTTCCAATATTAATGCAAATGCTGTTGGCTGTTGGTTTTGTGGTCCTGACAATAATCGGATCCAGTTTCCTTGGTCCACGCAGGCAATCAAAAAATAAAGACAAAAACTTCGAGTGCGGTGTTGAATCGATTGGTAACGCGCGAATTCCTTTCTCTGTAAAATATTTTCTTGTTGCGATTTTGTTCGTACTGTTCGACATCGAAGTCATCTTCATGTATCCATGGGCGGTCAACTTCAAGGAAATGGGAGTCGAAGGCCTTATCAAAATGGGAATTTTCATGATCCTGCTCCTGGTTGGGTTTTTCTATGTCATCAAGAAAAAAGGTCTCGAATGGGAATAATAAATAATTGTGGATTAGCGTTTTAATAGCTACGGAAAAATGAAGAGGTACGCCCCAATTACCTAACTCAATTTTTACTTCAATGAGCGATTCAAATATAAAATACACAACAGCGGAAGCACCTGAAGGATATGCCGGAGAGGGCTTCTTCGCCACGAAACTAAGCGATGTTGTTGGACTGGCACGTGCAAATTCGCTTTGGCCACTGCCCTTTGCAACCTCATGCTGCGGTATAGAATTCATGGCCACAATGGGAGCCAATTACGACCTTGCCCGATTCGGTTCGGAACGTATGAGCTTTTCACCGCGTCAGGCCGACATGCTTCTCGTAATGGGAACCATCGCAAAAAAAATGGCGCCTATCTTACGGCAGGTCTACGAACAAATGGCCGAACCACGATGGGTGATCGCCGTTGGCGCTTGCGCGTCGTCGGGTGGAATTTTCGATACTTATTCTGTTTTACAGGGAATCGATAAAGTTATCCCGGTCGACGTTTATGTTCCCGGCTGCCCGCCAAGACCCGAACAGATCCTTGACGGGATCATGCGTTTGCAGGAGTTGGTGAAATCGGAATCGGTACGCCGAAGAAGCTCACCAGAATACGTCGAATTACTGGCGTCGTATAACATCAAATAAAAATGGCTTTAGAAACTTCACAGATCTACAATTCACTTTCCGAAAAATTCGAAGGCATTGTAGGCAATTTTAACCAGGTCCACGACATATTTACCTTTGAGGTTGCAACCGATTCGATTGTCGATGTAATGCGGCATTTAAAAGAGGACCCAACGTTGCGATTTAATTTTCTGACCGATTTATGTGGCGTCCATTATCCTGATGCGCCGGCCGATCGTCAGTTTGCCGTTGTATATCATCTGCACAACTGGATCGATAATGCCCGCATCCGGATTAAATGTTTCATGAATGCCGAGAACCCTGAAATTGACAGCGTCACCGGATTATTCTTGGGTGCCAACTGGCAGGAACGTGAAACGTACGACTTTTATGGAATCATTTTCAAAGGCCATCCGCAGCTAAAACGTATCCTAAACATGGACGAAATGGTTTCTTTCCCGATGCGAAAGGAATTCCCGCTCGAGGATGGCGGAAGAACCGACAAAGACGATCGTTTCTTCGGAAGAACAGTAGATAATGCAAATAATATTTGCTAGATAAAAATAAAATGTCAGATTTATTATTAACACCGGAAGAACGTTACGCTCAAATTATCAGGCAAAAGCAGAATGAGGATGGAAGCGAGCTCTCGGTTTTGAACCTTGGCCCTACGCACCCTGCCACACATGGTATTTTCCAAAACATTTTGCTGATGGACGGCGAGCGTGTCCTTGACGGCGAATCTACCGTTGGATACATTCACCGCGCATTTGAAAAAATTGCCGAAAACCGGCCGTTCTACCAGATCACCCCGCTGACCGACCGGATGAATTATTGTTCGGCTCCAATCAATAACATGGGATGGTGGATGACAATCGAAAAAGCACTGGGCATTGAAGTTCCAAAACGGGTGCAATATCTTCGTGTCATAATCATGGAACTGGCCCGTATAGCCGATCATATCATCTGTAATTCGGTTATTGGAGTCGATACGGGAGCATTAACCGGTTTCTTATACGTATTCCAATACCGTGAAAAAATATACGAAATCTACGAGGAAATCTGTGGTGCGCGTTTAACGACGAACATGGGCCGAATCGGTGGTTTCGAACGCGAATGGAGTCCGCTTGCATTCAAAAAGATAAACGATTTCCTTGAAGAATTCCCTGCAGTATGGTCGGAATTCGAAAGCCTTTTGGCGCGTAACCGAATTTTCATGGACCGTACGATCAATGTCGGTGCGATATCGGCCGAACGTGCCATAAACTATGGTTTTACCGGACCAAACCTTCGTGCAACCGGTGTTGATTACGATATCCGCAAAATGCAGCCGTATAGCTCGTATGAAGATTTTGAATTTGATATACCGGTAGGCCAGTCGGGCGATACCTATGACCGGTTCAATGTACGGAATGCTGAAATTTGGGAAAGCTTGAAGATTATCCGCCAAGCACTTGAAAAAATGCCTGAAGGTCCGTATCATGCCGATGTACCTGACTATTATCTTCCGCCTAAAGACGATGTTTACCATAATATGGAAGCATTGATCTATCACTTCAAAATCGTAATGGGAGAAGTTCCTGTTCCGATTACCGAGGTGTATCATCCGGTTGAAGGTGGAAATGGCGAACTCGGATTTTACCTGATCACCGATGGTAGCCGAACTCCATTCAGACTACATTTCAGACGGCCATGCTTTATTTATTATCAAGCTTACAACGAAATGGTTCGAGGCGGAATGTTGAGTGATGCGATTGCGACGCTTTCGAGTTTGAATGTAATCGCGGGTGAATTAGATGCGTAAATAACATTTCAGATTGTAGATTTCAAATTACTGAAGTTGAAATCTAAACACAAAACAATACGATTTTAGATGGGTTGAAATTGAACTCTGAATTCTGAAATCTGAAATTTTTAAAGATGGAAAATACAAACATAAAACAGGAAATAAATATCACGACCGAACTTTGGCTCCGGATTCATGAGTTACTGTCGCATTATCCTGCAGATAAAAAGAAATCAGCGTTATTGCCGATACTGCATGAAGTTCAGGATGCACACGACAATTGGCTCAGCATTGAATTGATGGACAAGGTGGCCGAAATCCTCGAAATAAAACCAATTGAGGTTTATGAAGTGGTTTCGTTTTATTCGATGTTCAACCAACGGCCTATCGGAAAATACATGTTCGAATTTTGCCGCACATCTTCCTGCATGATACGCGGTGCCGATGATCTGGTCGAATATACCTGTGGAAAACTTGGAGTCGGCCTTGGTGAACCAACTCCCGACGGGAAATTTGAAGTTCGCGGCGTTGAATGCCTGGGCGCATGTGGCTACGCGCCAATGATGCAACTTGGCGATTCGTATCAGGAACACCTTACGAAAGAAAAAATAGATCAGCTTATCGCTGATTGCAACGATAACAAAATCAATTTACACTAATAATAATGTCGAAGAAAATATTATTAGAACACATCAATACTCCGGGCATCAAATCCTATGACGTTTATCGCGCCAATGGCGGATATGCATCGGTAGAGAAAGCCCTGAGGTCGATGACTCCCGACGAGGTGGTGACCGAAGTAAAGAATTCTCAGCTTAAAGGCCGTGGAGGCGCCGGTTTCCCGATGGGAATGAAGTGGAGTTTCATCGACAAGAAGTCGGGCAACCCGCGTCATTTGGTGTGCAACGCCGATGAATCGGAACCGGGAACTTTTAAGGACCGCTACCTGATGGAACACATTCCGCACCTTCTTGTAGAAGGGATGATCACGGCAAGTTTCGCGCTTGAAGCGCATTTGTCGTACATCTATATCCGAGGCGAGTACATGTGGATTTTCAGAATTCTTGAAAACGCGATCAAAGAAGCATATGCCGCAGGCTGGCTTGGTAAAAATATATTGGGTACCGGATACGACCTTGACCTTCACGTTCATGTTGGTGCAGGTGCGTATATCTGTGGTGAGGAAACCGCGCTCATCGAGTCACTTGAAGGGAAACGGGGAAATCCTCGCATTAAGCCGCCTTTCCCTGCCATCAGCGGGCTCTGGGCTAATCCAACCGTGGTAAATAACGTCGAATCTATTGCGGCAGTGCCATGGATCGTAAACAATACCGGTGCCGAATACGCAAAAATCGGTACCGAAAAATCGACAGGAACGAAATTGATCTCCGCCTCCGGACATGTCAAAAATCCGGGTGTTTATGAAATTGAATTGGGACTTAGCGTGTACGACTTCATCAATTCGCCTGAATACCTTGGCGGAATGATCGACGACCGACCTTTAAAAGCCCTGGTTCCCGGCGGATCTTCAGTGCCAATTTTACCTGCGCATCTGATTTACAAGACAGCAAACGGTGACGACAGGCTTATGTCGTATGAATCATTAAGCGATGGCGGGTTCGCAAGCGGCTCCATGCTGGGCTCAGGCGGGTTCATCGTTTATAATGATACAACTTGCATCGTTCGCAACACATGGAATTTCTCGCGTTTTTACCACCACGAAAGCTGTGGGCAATGTTCGCCTTGCCGGGAAGGAACAGGATGGCTGGAAAAAGTATTGCACCGAATCGAAACCGGACACGGTCGTGAAGAAGACATTGACTTGCTTTGGGACATCCAACGCAAAATTGAAGGAAACACCATTTGCCCGCTTGGTGATGCGGCGGCTTGGCCGGTTGCGGCAGCAATCCGTCATTTCCGTGATGAATTTGAATATCATGTGCGATTCCCTGAAAAAATAAAAGACAGAAACCACTTTGTTGCCGAGCCTTTTGAAAAAGTAAAGCATTTAGTGGCCACACAAGTAGTATAAAGTTTATAGTTTACGTTTCACAGTTTACGGTTCGCCCTAAACCTTATACCGTAAACCCTATACCCATAAAAATGAAAGTAACCATAGACGGTCAAAGTATAGATGTTGCCCCGGGGACCACAATCCTGCAGGCGGCACGAATGATTGGCGGGGAATCAGTACCGCCGGCAATGTGCTATTACTCGAAGCTGAAAGGAAGCGGCGGGAAATGCCGCGCGTGCCTCGTAGAAGTTTCGAAAGGAAGCGAAGCCGATCCGCGTCCGATGCCAAAATTGATGGCATCATGCGTGACCGGCGTGATGGACGGAATGGAAGTGAACAGCATTTCTTCGGAAAGGGTAACCGACGCGAGAAAAGCCGTAACCGAATTCCTTCTGATCAACCACCCGCTCGATTGCCCGGTTTGCGACCAGGCAGGTGAATGCGATCTGCAGAACCTAAGCTTTAAGCACGGCTCCGGTGCGACCCGATTCATTGAGGAAAAGCGGACCTTCGAGCCTGAAGACATTGGGCCGAATATTCAACTTCACATGAACCGCTGCATTTTGTGCTACCG
>JAEYZX010000146.1 GCA_023427845.1 Bacteroidota bacterium | reverse complement strand
GATTTTATCGGCGTCCTGTTCATTCGATTGCTGGCGGCTGCTGTAAAGCGCGACATAATCTTCAGACGGTATGTCGAGGTAACTGTCTTTTATCGTATTTGTGATTGCCGAAAAAGCCGCGCCCGATTGCTGGTTCGTGAGTACGATGATTCCGAGTTGCAGTTCCGGGATCAACGTTACCTGTGTCACTATGCCTTCGAGTCCGCCCGTATGCGAAACCTGAAGTTTACCTTTCACATCGGTCAGTTGCCAGCCGAGTCCGTAGGCTTTGAACAGTGAATTGTATGGAGGCGCAGTGCGGTTGGGCATCAGCGTTTGCGGTTTCCACATTTCGGTGTGCTGTTTTTCGGAAAACAATTGCTTGCCGTTGTATTTCGCCTTGTTGAGTTGCAGGATTGCCCACTTGCTCATGTCGTTGACGCTTGAGTAAATTCCGGCTGCGGCATCAAAAACCGGATTCGTATAGCGTTGTATTACCTCGAGTTTGCCATCGATTGGCACATGCGGAACGATTACGTTTGAGGTGTCTTTGAGGCGGTTCCATGAAGAGGCGCTTTTGTTCATCCCGATTGGTGCCATGATGCGATTCTCGACGAATTCGCCCCACGATTGTCCGCTTACACGGGCCACGACTTCACCTGCAACAATGTAAAGCAGGTTGTCGTAATCGTATTTGGTCCGGAACGACGAAACGGGTTTCAGGTACTGAAGGTTTTGGATGATGTCCTGCGTCGTAAACTTATTTCCGCCCGGCCAGATCATCAGGTCGCCTGCTCCGAGTCCGAGTCCGCTTCGATGTGTCAGCAAATCGCGTATCGTGAATTCGCGCGTCACATAGTCGTCGTACATTTTAAATTCAGGAATGTACTTTTGAACTTTGTCGTCCCAGTCGAGTTTTTCTTCATCAACAAGCATTGCGAGCGCAGTCGCGGTAAAGGCCTTACTGTTTGAGGCGACACCGAAAAGCGTATTTCCATCGACTTTTTCTTTTGTGATTATCGACCGAACGCCATAACCTTTGCTGTGGATGACCTGTCCGTCTTTTACAATGGCAACGGCAATTCCCGGAACATCGAAGGCTTTGAGGGTGCGGTGTACAAGGACGTCGATTTCGGATTCGGAAATTTGTGCCGAGGCGAATACGCCTGAAAGAAGAAAAAGGAGTGCAAATTTGATTTTCATAGTAACTGTTTATTGAAATCCGCGCTGGCGTTTTGCTTCGAAAATCAGGATGGCCGCAGCCACCGAAACATTCATCGAGTCAATTTCGCCCTGCATCGGGATGATGATATTTTTTGTTGCGGCATTGCGCCACTCCTGCGACAGGCCGGTTGCTTCAGTCCCAACAACAAGCGCGGTGGGCCGGGTGTAATCCTGCATGTGATATTGGGCCGAATCCTGTAACGTGGCGCAGTAAATGTTTATTTTGTTAGCGATCAGATACGCAATAATTTCAGCTGTTGTGCCAACGGCAATTTGGTTGGTGAATAGGCATCCAACGCTTGACCGCACAATGTTCGGGTTGTACAGGTCCGATTTTGGGTTGGCGATGATTACCGCATCGAGGTTTGCCGCATCGGCGGTTCGAAGCAATGCACCAATGTTACCCGGTTTTTCGGGTGCTTCGGCAATTAAGATCAACGGATTATCGGGCAGCTTCAGGTTTGCAAGTTCGAGGCTTCGCGATTTTGCTAGGGCGATGATTCCTTCGGTTGTGTCACGGTAGGCGAGTTTTTGATAGACCTCGCGGCTGATTTCGATTGGTTCGGCGGTGCGTGAGAGTTTTCGGATTTCGTTTTCGGTAAAAAATTCCGGAACGAATAGAATCGTTTCGATTTCGTAATTGCCTTTGACTGCAAGTTCAATCTCGCGTTTGCCTTCAATAAGGAATGTTCCCGATTGTTTTCGGGATTTTGCTTTTTCCTGCAATTGTACAAGCGATTTGATAAATGGATTTTGAACCGAAGTGATCTGTTTCATAAAGTCCCAAAGTTACAAAATCATTACAGGATTCCGCGTGCCTTAATTTCGAGGTATTTGTTGATTGTGTCGATCGTGAGGTTTTCGGGCTGCGTCAACACCGAATAAATTCCGTATTTCCTGAGTTCGTTTACGATGAGCCGCTTTTCGAACATGAATTTTTCGGCAATCACTTTGTCGTAAATCTGGTGGATTGTTTCGGTTTTCGTTTCGATGATTTTATTGAGTTCCGTATTTTGAAAAAACACGACCACCAGCAAATGGTTCTTTGCGATTCCTTTCAGATAGGGGAGCTGGCGGTGGAGTCCGTCGAGTGTTTCAAAATTCGTGTACAGCACGATAAGGCTGCGCTGGTTGATGTTCGTCTTGATATCGGCATAAAGCCTGCTGTAATCGCTTTCAAAAAAATCTGTTTTGATGTTGTACAGGTTCTCGAGGATTTTCTGCATTTGCGACGAACGTTTTTCGGCTGCGACACGGTTGCCGACTTTTTTAGAGAACGCAAACATTCCCGCTTTGTCCTGTTTTTTGAGGATCACATTCGACAGTACAAGCGTCGCGTTGATCGCATAATCAAGCAGGCTGAGTCCGTTGAACGGCATTTTCATCATCCGGCCTTTGTCGATCGCCATAAAAACCGACTGCGATTTTTCGTCCTGGAACTGGTTCACCATAAGCGAATTCTTTTTCGCTGTCGCTTTCCAGTTCAACGTCCGGATATCGTCGCCCTGGACATATTCCTTTATCTGTTCGAATTCCATCGTATGGCCTATTCGCCGGATGCGTTTAACACCGTATTGAAAAAGAGTATTCGAAAACGCGATCAGGTCGTATTTGCGAAGCTGTATGTACGACGGATAGGTGGGCACCATCACATCATTCGCAAAAATGAACCGTTTTGCGACGAGTCCGATTGGCGACGACACGAACACGTTAAGCTTCCCGAATGTATATTCACCGCGTTCTGTTGGCCGCAGGTTATACGTGAATGCGTCCTGAGTGGAGGGTTTGATTTTTCGGACAATTTTAAAATTCCGGATCTGGAACTGAAACGGGATCTCGTCGATGACTTTTGCCGAGATCGGAAACGTATAATAATTATTGATGGTGACGCGGATCGTATTCTCGTCGCCGTTTGAAAGCTTTTCCGGTGTTTCACGCGCTGCATCGACTCCATTGCTTGTGGTAAAAACGATCAGCAAATCGATAGTAAAAAAAGCAAGTACGACAAAGAACGCATAACGTGCCGCGTTGTACAGGAACGGGAAAATAAACGCGAGTACAAACAGCGCTATGACCGCGAGAAGCGAATAGAAGAAAAGATTGTTGATATAGAGTTGACGCAGTTTCACTAACGTGGAATTTCAACCGATTCGATGATTTGACCGATAATCTGGACTGCCGAAATCCCTTCCATTTCGCGTTCCGGCGCCACAATCACACGGTGTTGAAGGACCGGGATTGTCGCATCCCTGATGTCTTCCGGAGTTACGAAATCGCGTCCGTTTATCGCGGCGAAACCTTTTGCGGCATTCAAGATCGCGATTGAGGCACGTGGCGATGCGCCCAGATAAAGGAACGCATTTTCGCGTGTGTTGATTACAATTTTGGCGATATATTCGATCAGGTGGGGTTCGATCAATATTTGTTTTACGAGCGACTGGTATTTTACGATGTCGGTGCCGGTCAGGATTTGTTTGATGTTTTCAAGCTTCCCGTGATCCTGGAGTTTGTGTTCGCGTTCGATGATGTCGACTTCCTCGGCAAGGTTTGGATAATCGACTACGATTTTAAACAGGAAACGATCGAGTTGCGCTTCAGGCAAACGATACGTTCCTTCCTGTTCGATCGGGTTTTGCGTGGCGATGACCAGGAACGGTGCCGCCAGTTGATAGCGCTCACCATCCATCGTGATCTGGCGTTCTTCCATGACCTCAAATAAGGCCGCCTGTGTTTTGGCCGGCGCGCGGTTGATTTCATCAATCAGGATCAGATTAGAGAAAATAGGGCCTTTTTTGAATTCGAATTCGGATTTCTTTAAATCATAGACCGAGGTTCCCAAAATGTCCGACGGCATCAGATCGGGCGTGAACTGGATACGGCTAAAGCCGATGCTGAGTGTTTTGGCAAGTAGCTTTGCGGTAATTGTTTTTGCGACTCCGGGAACGCCTTCGAGCAAAACGTGGCCGTTTGAGAGTATTGCAACCAGCAGTTGATCGATCATTTTTGTTTGCCCGACGATTACGCTTCCGAGCTCCCGTCTAATGTCGGTAATGCTGTTCAAAAGCGGTGCGAGGTCGAGCCGGGATTCAAAATTCACATTGTCGTTTTGCGGTTCATTCGGAGTAAAATCGGTGTTTTCCATCAGTGTATGATTTTTTCAATCGCGTTATTAATTTGGATCAGGTCGTCTTCGACACTTCCGTGGTAGCTTTTCCGGTGCATGTTGATCAGCAGTACCGCGCGTTCGATGAGTAGGATGTCTTTTCCTGATTTTTGGTGCAGTTTACGAATAAAATCGTCGTCGAGTTTCGATGTGTCGATTAAATATTCACTTCGGATGCGTTCAAGGAAATATATGATTTTCTTATCGATAATCGTGTCGTGATCGCCTTCCTGATAATACAGGTTGCCGATTGTTTTCGCAAATTCGACCGTTGTATTTCGAAGTGGTGTAATTACGGGAACAATCCGCTGTTTGCGTTTGGCGTTGAAGAACATAAAGAACAGCATCCCAAAAACAAACAGGTACCACGCCCAGGCCAATGCCGGCTGACCAAAAACATATCGTAATGGCGATGCGGATACCCCGGTTTCGGATGCACGCGTGTACCAATAAATGTTGTCTTCAGGCAAATAAGCGAGTACGTTTTCGGCATATTTGCGGTGGTTGGGTTTCAGCAGATGAAAATTCGAAAATGCCGCCGGCTGTGTATGCAGATAAAAATCACCGTTTTGATACCGCACTTTGATAAAATTCGCACGCGCGCTGTCGGTTCCCTGATATCCGAGTATTGTGGTATTTGCCGGATCGATTTTAGA
The DNA here is from genome assembly GCA_023427845.1 of Bacteroidota bacterium. Taxonomy (GTDB): domain Bacteria; phylum Bacteroidota; class Bacteroidia; order Flavobacteriales; family Flavobacteriaceae; genus Flavobacterium. Next base: position 4,436 of record JAEYZX010000146.1, on the reverse strand, counting down.
AAAATACGAATTCCCTGCGTCTTCGGCAAAATAATATTTTTCGGAACCCAGTTGTGGATTTGCCATCCAGAGCGGTATGCTGTCGGTCAGGTTGATCTTATTGCCGACTTCTAGTTTAAGGCTGTCGAGAAGCAATTTCGGAAACGTCTTCATGCTAAGGAAAGCCGAATTGTAACGGCTTACAAAATAGAAAAGTTCCTTTGCCGATTCATCGTCTATCGGTTGCGCGATCGAAAGAATCGTACCGTCGATATTGTAATCGGCCACCAGCGAATCGTAATCGTACGACTGCTCAAGATATTCGTAAGGCGTTACGTCAAATCGCGAAACGGAATAATCGGTGAGGTTGTCGATTTCGTTGTTGAGGATATACAGCCCTAACGGAATTTTGTCGTTGGTGGAGTAGGTCGGCCGCCAGTCGATTGGCCGCGGCCGCCCCCTATCCAATACGATGATCACCGCGAAAAGCAGTATCAACAACCCAATATATATTTTCAATTTCGTCATCGGATTGCTTTTTCAAATGCATTTTTTGCCTTTTCGAATGTGGCCGCGTCAATATCGAATGCACCGTACCAGATATAATTATACAGATACGACAGATAGGCGAATTCGTCCTTTTGGGATGCATTTCCGATTTCATGCAGATAATCGGAGTTTGTTTTATCGGGGTCGAATTGAATCGTTCCGCGCTGCGAAAGTGTCTTCAGCAACCATAAATAGTAAAATCGGATAGCGAGCCGCAGTTGCCCTGAATCGATCGTTTCCTTTACAAGTTTTTCGAAATCGGTTGCCTTAAGGTTGAGTGCTACATCATCATGGTAAACTACTTTACGGCTGAGGTCGCGGCCAAATATCCACATGCCTTCTTTCTTCAGAATGGCGCGTACAATCAGGTAAACGACGAAAATTACGATCAGCCCGGCGATTACTTTTACTACCGTGCCAACAACCGAAAGTGATTTTTCGGTAGTGCCAAGACCGAAAAGTTCTGAAATTTTAAATGCCAGCCATTCCTTGAAACGATCCCATGCCGTTTTTTCGGGTTCTTTGTATTCGTAGATGAATTCCCTTCCCGAATATTCGTCCGACAGATCCGATCTAAACCGCGTAATTTGAATTTCCGATGAGTCGATTTGCAACGATATTGAATCAGAAACCAGCACATTTTCCTGCGCGTTAGTCGACGCAACGACCAGAAATAACAATATGTACAAAAACTTACGCAAGTTGTTTTGCCATTTTGCGATTGACGATATGAGGATAAACCAGGTAATAATACGATATGGCCGAAAGCGTGACCAATATGATTCCGATGCTGAGCCAGTTTGGCATGTCGATCGAATACCGCGTAATGAATCCTTCGAGGAAACCTGCCGCAACTGTAAAGGGCAGCGTACTGACGAATATCTTAAAACTGTTCCTGAACCCGATTTTAAACGATTGCATCCGCGAATAGGTACGAGGAAAAAGTATCGATGCGCCAAGGATAAAACCGGCAGCCGATTCGACTACCATCGCAAAGATTTCCATCGAGCCGTGAATCCATATTCCCCGTACGCTTTCCCACAGAACGCCTTCACCGTAAAAGAAATACTGAAACGACCCTATCATGATGCTGTTTGATAATAAAACGTAAAATGTGCCGATTCCGCCCGACACGCCAAACAGATAGCATTTTGCGCCAACAAAAAGATTGTTCATGGTGATTGCGATGAAACCGCCCCAATTCGACCCAGATTTATATACCGCGACCGGATTTCCCTCTTTGATGTTTTCGAGCGTCATGTTCACGTATTGATCGCCCATGATCAATCGCGTGAACGTGTCGTCATAGAGCGCCGAGACCACGCCAATCGCTACGGCGGCAAAAAATAAAATGAACGCGTACACGAAATAGCGTCGATAATCATAGACCACGAGTGGGACTTCGGTTTTAAAAAAATGAACGATGCGGTTGGTTTCTTCGCGTTTGGTCTTGTAGATCTTCTGGTAAATCTGTGAAGCTAAATAATTTAGGTAAATTACGGTTTTGCTTTTGGGGTAATAGGTTTGCGCGTAGGAGAGGTCGTTGATCAAATGGATGTACAAACTTGCCATTTCATCGGGATTTTTTTTAGATTTACCGAAAATCGCCTGTTCGAAATCAAGCCACTTTTGTTTGTTCTGTTTTATAAACGCAACTTCTCTCATTCGGGGCTAATGTATAAAATATGACCCAATTATCGATAAACACGGCTCAAAATGTCGAAATCAATTTCACGGCTGCACCGCTGTCGGACCGGATCCTTGCGTATCTGACCGATTTTGTGATCAAGATTGCGTATTGCGTCGTTATTTTTGTGGTGTTCTTTCACTGGATGGGTTTTAGCAGGCTGCTCGATACGTTGGACCGATGGAGTGGGATCGCGTTACTGTTGATTTTTTATTTTCCGGTAATTATCTATACCCTTACGCTTGAAACCATTTTCGAGGGACAAACATTCGGAAAAAAGTTGTTGAAAATCAAGGTTGTGAAAATTGACGGCTATCAGGCATCATTCGGTGATTATTTGATGCGGTGGTTTTTCCGTATCATCGACATTTCGATGTTGAACGGGATCATCGCACTAATATCGATAGCGGTTTCGTCAAAAAATCAGCGACTTGGCGACATGGCGGCCGGAACCGCAGTAATCACGCTCAAGAACAACATCAGCATTTCGCATACGATCCTGGAAGAACTTGATGAGGAATATGTTCCGGTGTATCCGCTGGTCATCAAACTCTCGGATAACGACATGCGGATCATCAAAGAGATGTTTCATGCCGCGCGAAACAAAGGCGATTTTGCGATGCTCGAAAAGCTGCGCATGAAAATCGAGTCGGTTACCGGAATCACAAAGAACGAAAAATCTGATTCGGAATTTATTTCAGTCATTTTGAAAGATTACAACTATTATACACAATCGATGTAGATGTTTTACTTACTTGAAATAATCGGAACATTGGCATTTGCGGTATCGGGTGCGCTGCTCGCAATCAGTAAGCGATTCGATCCGTTTGGCGTTTTCATTATCGGATTTGCAACGGCTGTGGGCGGAGGAACATTGCGTGACATGATGATTGGCGCGACACCGGTTGCATGGATGCGCGACCTGAATTTTGTATATGCAATTATCGTTAGTTATTTCGTTTCTGTTTTATTTCGGAGGAAACTCGACAGATTCCGCACTTCATTATTGCTTTTCGATACGATCGGGCTTGGCGTTTTTACCTTAATCGGACTCGAAAAAGGGATCGCCATTGGGCTGCATCCTGTTATCTGCATTGCACTCGGAACAATGACAGCATGTTTCGGCGGCGTCATCCGCGACATTTTATGCAACGACATTCCCGTAATTTTCCAAAAGGAAATCTATGCAACAATCTGCATCTTCGGTGGTGTTTTATACTTTGCACTACGCTATTTCAATCTAGAAGACGATATTGTGTTGCTGATCACAACGCTGGCGATCATTGTCATAAGGTTGTTGGCAGTAAAGTACAAATGGTCGTTGCCGCAACTTACGCACTAATGCATGAGGTATAAAAATCCTTTCAACGGCTCGGCATAATCAGGGTCGTTCAAATGTAAAACGTAGTAGTACGTGCCATCGGGGATTTTTCCATCGGGAAAAATGATGCCTTTGGTGGCAATCCCGTCCCACTCCGGAGAATTATTGTCGCCGCTCCACACCAGGGCGCCCCATCGGTTGTACACCTCGAGTTTATGGTTCAGGAATATGTCACGCAAGCCTTCAATGTGGAAATAATCATTAACGCCATCATTGTTGACCGAAACATAATTGTAAACGATCGGCGGACAGTTTCGGGTGTTTAGCTCAAATGAAGCCAGTGCGTGGCAATCGTCGTCGTCAACGCGGACAAATATCGTTGCAGGAATTTCCAGCGGATAAAAATTTGACGGATCAAGAATCGGATTTGCGTTGTTTTCGGCATCTTGCTGCGTAGCAAAAAATTGGACAATGTGAGTAGGATCGGTTGCGATAATTTCGTCATAACCCGAAAAATCGAACACATTGTTTCCGGTGCCTTTATTGCAGATGATCAAAGGCTGCGGAATGTTTATCAGTGGCGGCTGCTGCAGGCTCACCTGCCACATATCCGAATTATTGTCTTCGTTCATTTCAATCACCGTGCTGTTCCCGAGTGCATTTTCATCAACCACAAAAGTGAGTTCAAAATCGTACGGAATACCGGCAGGCAAAGTGATTGTTACGGTTCCCGACTGGCTGCCGTCAACAGGGATTGCGCCCGATGTGGAGGTCGACCCAACCTTGATTCCGTTTGCATAGATCGCAATCGGCACGTTTGCCGGAAGTGGATTTGTGGCTCCAATATTATAAACCGTAAAATCGGCCACGATCTGTTGCGAATGGCATGCTGTTTCCACA
>JAEYZX010000107.1 GCA_023427845.1 Bacteroidota bacterium | reverse complement strand
GTCCTTGACTGACCGGAATTTCGGGAGTATACCAGGCTGTGATGGTAATATCTTCTGGCATTTCATATTGATCCATGAAGTTGGTGCTGGTTGTCGGCTCCGATTTCGCGCCTTCCTTGCGTTTCAGGTTTTTGAAATCGGTTTTACTGACCGGTTTTTTTGCCGTTGCCTTGAAACAATTGTATTCGCCAATTTTCCGGCTTTCACCTTCAAGCTTCCACTCGAGTTTTGGAAGTGAATCCTTAACCAGAAACTCTTTGCCCATGAACTCGCGATCAACTGTAAATGTCCGCTCTTTGATGTTTTTGTAGTGCGTTCCGCCGCCGCCAAGCATCGAGTTCACCATTTTCATCGACGCACCCGACATTCCCGGCGCCTCCAGCTTTTCTTCTTCTTTGTAGATCGAGGCAGTTTTGTCGAAGTTCAGGATGAAGGTTTTTTCGAACATCGCTCTCATCCGCTCACTGATCATCTTCTGCATTTCGGGAGTAATGTCTTTGTTTCCTTCAAGACTTTTCTCCATTTCGGCAGTGCTTGTTTTCGATTCATATACGGCCATTCCTTGAAAGTCCTGCGCAGTAGCAGTGAAACATGAAAGTAAAATCGCGAACGATAGAAAAATGCTATTTTTCATGATTGATAATTTATTTGAGATGAAGCAAATATGATTTATTTCAAGGAATAGCGTTACAAATGTTTTGTTAAATATTAGTCACGGAAAAATTGCAGTTTCGCCGCGTTCGCTTAAATTAGCAACTATGAGATTTCTTTTGTTCTACCTGTTGATTCTTCCTGGTGCAATGGCACAGCAGCTTTCGATTGTCGAAACACGACCGCTGACTGCAAAAGCATTTTTCGGATACGATACATTCGGATTTCTGTATTTCATCACCGAGAACACCTTGCATAAAAGCAACGGTTTGGAATCGGTCGAATACCAGAACGTGAGTTTCGGGAATATTACACATGTCGATTTGACCAATCCGCTTAAAATTGCGGTCTTGTATCGCGATTTCAATTCGGTCGTACTGCTCGACAACCAGCTCAACGAAATCATCACAATCGATTTTTCGGCGCTCAAAGATCCAGTGGTAGTGGCAGCCGCATCGAACGCATCGCAAAACAGGCTGTGGTTCTACAACTCGCTCACCCAGCAAATCGGGTTGTACGACTATAAATCGCACACCTACAGCTATCTCACCCAACCCATGATTGGCAATCTCCTGCATTTTGAATCGGATCTGAACTATTTTCATTGGATAGACCAGCAACGAAACCGCTATTCGGTTGACGTATATGGAAAAATATCAAAATTGGGTATCGTACCCGAATTTGACGCGATCCGGCTTGTATCGGATACCAGTTTGATCTACCAAAAAGATGCGGATTTATACTTTCAGTCGGCCGACGGAAAGCCCCGAAAATTAATCGAAATTGATCCAAAAACGTTTAAAAGTTTCTGGTACAAAGACCAAATTTTAGCTATTTTTACCGCACACGCAATTACGAATTATAAAATCACAACACCATAATGCACATAGCAGTAGCAGGAAACATTGGCGCAGGAAAAACAACGCTCACACGATTACTGGCAAAACATTTCAAATGGGAACCACATTTTGAGGATGTAGTCGACAATCCGTATTTGGATGATTTTTATCATCAAATGGAGCGCTGGTCGTTTAACCTGCAGATTTACTTCCTGAACAGCCGTTTCCGCCAGGTGTTGCAAATCCGCGAAAGCGGCAAAAACATCATCCAGGACCGTACGATTTACGAAGATGCGCACATTTTCGCGCCCAATCTTCACGCGATGGGGTTGATGACCAACCGTGATTTCAATAACTATTCATCTCTTTTTGAATTGATGGAATCGCTTGTAGCGGCCCCCGACATGCTGATTTACCTGCGAAGCTCGATCCCGAATCTCGTGAATCAGATCCACAAACGCGGCCGCGATTACGAAAATTCGATTTCAATCGATTACCTAAGCCGGCTCAACGAACGTTATGAAGCGTGGATTCAGACGTACAGCAAAGGAAAACTGCTGATAATTGATGTCGATACTGTCGATTTCGTCAACAATCCCGAAGACCTCGGAAGCATCTATAACCGCATCGACGCCGAGTTGAACGGATTATTTTAGCAAAATTCACTAGTAAGTATTTGGGCAATCCGCAATCCGCCGGGCTCTTTGCTTATCCGAGCCTGAAAGGCGAACTGGCGAAGCAATTTTTCGGTACTTGTCGCCTGGCGGCTCAATGCACCAAAAGGATACCGCCGCAATCCCTATTGCAATACAGATTGAATAGAGAATTCGTCTTTAATCATTTGAAGAATTTCGCATCATGCAACGCGTTCCCCGCTTTATCGTGTAATGCATAATTGAATCCAGGCTGAACGCAAAACGCGCCATGTTCACCGGATTTATTCAGTGCCAGAAAACCAACTTGAATATTTTTCAAATCTTTTTTTCGCGCTTTTGCAATCCGGATAATTCGCTCAACCGCTTTCTCGCAGGCCTGTTGCGGCGAATTTCCCTGACGCATCAGCTCGACCACCAAATGACATCCCGCAATTCGGATCACTTCTTCTCCGTGGCCGGTTGCTGTAGCAGCGCCTATCTCATTGTCGACATAGAGTCCGGCGCCGATAATCGGTGAGTCGCCAACCCTTCCGTGCATTTTATATGAAAGCCCGCTTGTGGTACACGCACCCGATAAATTCCCCGCCGAATCAATAGCAATCATTCCGATAGTGTCGTGATTTTCAATATTTACCGGTGGTTGGTAATTGCTGTTTTTAAGCCATTCTTTCCAATCCTTTTCAGATGCTTCAACCAAAAGATTTTCCTTTTTGTGGCCCTGTGCCAAAGCAAACTGCAGCGCACCATCGCCAACAAGCATGATGTGCGGCGTCTTTTCCATCACCGCCCTCGCAACCGTTATCGGATGTTTGATGTGCTGAAGAAAGGCAACCGATCCGCAATTGTAGTTGTCATCCATAATGCAGGCATCGAGCGTCACATTGCCATCGCGATCAGGTCGACCGCCATAGCCAACGCTTCTTTCGGTAGGATCGGCTTCGGTAACGCGAACACCCGCTTCAACTGCATCGAGTGCACGGCCATTTTTACTTAAAATTTGCCACGCCGCGGCATTTGCGGCAATTCCTGAATCCCATGTCGACAATACAACCGGTTTCTTTATAGCTTGAGCTCTTGGAACAGTAAAATCATCATCCCGTTCAAAAGCATTTACGGCAACGGCAACCGATGCCATTGCGGTAGTTTTAAGAAATTCCCTTCGATTTGCCATGGTGCTAATAATTAAAGTCGTACTAATTTACGCAAAAGCAATTCGGCAACAGGTGTAATCTACAAAAGTTCGCCACGAATTTGCGTCGCGTATGCGCTACAGCTTGAGCTACGAATTATCACGAATTAAATTGGTGGAAATTGGTGGAATTGCTGCGGTTGTTCGCCTTGCTCGGGTCGTTGCCAATAAATTATATTTTCAAATCTAGACCTCCAAGGTCTTAAGACCTCCAAGGTTTAAAATACATAACATTTTCAAATGCGATTACAGAAAAACTGTAATATCCGTTAAAGTATCAGGTGCATTATGTAGCGAATCTCTTACTGATGTGGTTTTAGCTTACTGACGATTTCTTCGTGCTGATTGGTTCCAGCTCGAGTGAGACATTGGTGTTTGGAGATGTAACCAGAACGGCATATGGAATTGTATAGCTTACGCTTACACCGTCGCATGCGGTTTTGTTTTGTTCTCCAGCCATTTAGTTAAATAAAAAAGCGCCGTGGAAGGCGCTTGTTTTGATATTAGGAAGGGGCAAAAAATCCTTACAGATTTTGATTTTTCTTACAATATAAACCTCCAAGGTCTTAAGACCTCCAAGGTTTAAAATAAACCTCTTTTTGAAATCCTGCTATAGAAAAACTATATCTTTCGTTAACAACCCGCTATATGCGAACAGATTTTAAACCCCTGCTTATGCCGGACTATTTTATTTCCGATACTCTTCAAGTTGTCGCCGAACTTCAACATCAGTACCTTCAATAACCTTAACCGTTACGCCATCATCAGTCGTGGTGGTTACAGTAGCTTTTACGTTTCCCTCAGCGTCGACCGTTCTTTCGATCATGATTTCTTTTGATACAACTACATCTCCGTTAGTTGCTCCGGCAACACCAACCACTTCGACGGTTTCAGTAGCTAAAGTATCAACATCGTGACCTCCCAAAATCGGTGCAATTACAAGCCCAATCAAACACGTAAGTTTAATCAGGATGTTCATCGACGGGCCTGAAGTATCTTTAAACGGATCACCCACGGTATCGCCCGTAACTGCTGCTTTATGTGCGTCTGAACCTTTAAATGTCATTTCGCCGTTGATCATCACACCGGCTTCAAATGATTTTTTAGCATTGTCCCAAGCACCTCCGGCGTTGTTTTGGAAAACCGCCCAAAGCACGCCAGACACCGTAACACCCGCCATGTATCCGCCAAGCATTTCTGCGATTAGCTGATTGTTGTCGCCGTAAACCAGTTTTCCGATCAAGACAATAGCAATCGGGAAACCAATTGTCAAAATTCCGGGTAGCATCATCTCCCGAAGTGCAGCACGCGTTGAGATTTCGACGCATTTGCCATACTCAGGTTTACCTGTTCCTTCCATGATTCCGGGGATTTCGCGGAACTGGCGGCGTACTTCATACACCATGTCCATTGCTGCTTTCCCGACCGAGTTCATTGCCAATGCCGAGAAAACCACCGGTATCATTCCGCCTACGAATAACATCGCCAAAACCGGCGCTTTGAAAATATTGATTCCGTCGATTCCGGTGAACGTCACATAGGCCGCAAATAAAGCCAAAGAAGTCAATGCAGCAGATGCAATGGCAAAACCTTTTCCTGTTGCTGCGGTTGTATTTCCGACAGAATCTAAAATATCGGTACGCGTACGTACTTCTTTTGGCAGTTCGCTCATTTCGGCGATACCACCTGCATTATCCGATATTGGTCCGAATGCATCGATAGCCAATTGCATGGCCGTTGTAGCCATCATTGCGGATGCCGCCAAAGCAACCCCGTAGAATCCGGCCAACGCATAAGACGCCCAGATAGCACCTGCAAAAAGTAAAACTGTCGGAAAAGTTGAAATCATACCTGTTGCCAAACCTGCGATTACATTTGTTCCCGCGCCTGTAGACGATTTTTGAACGATCGCCATTACCGGCTTTGTTCCGAGTCCGGTATAATATTCGGTTACCGATGAAATGACGCCACCTACTATCAAACCGACTATGGTTGCGGCAAAAACGCGCATGCTTGAAATTTCCTTCATCCCTTCGCCGAAAAATTCCATTCGCATAACATCGGGAAGCATGTATTCGACCAACACATAACACGAGATCGCGGTAAGTACAATCGACACCCAGTTACCGATGTTTAACGCACCCTGAACCTGCTTTTCTTTTGCATCATTGCTAGATATCTTTACGAGCATCGTTCCGATTATCGAGAATAAGATCCCGAAACCTGCAATCGCCATCGGAAGCAAAATCGGGCCGATTCCGCCGAAACCATCGTCTATGCTTCCGCCCATGTCTTTAATCACGTAATTTCCGAGCACCATCGCTGCCAATACCGTTGCAACATACGATCCGAACAAATCGGCTCCCATTCCGGCAACGTCACCTACGTTATCGCCAACATTATCTGCAATTGTAGCAGGGTTACGAGGATCATCTTCCGGAATTCAGGCTTCGACTTTACCCACAAGGTCAGCTCCAACATCGGCAGCCTTGGTATAGATTCCGCCACCGACCCGTGCAAAAAGCGCAATCGATTCGGCTCCAAGCGAGAAACCGGCCAGCGTTTCAAGAACGATCGTCATCAATTCGGATGGTGTTCGTGTAATTCCGTCGATTGTGGCATTGTCCCAAACGCCATTCATGAAAAAGTGGAAAAAGAAGATGAAGAAGGCTGTTAATCCGAGAACGGCCAATCCGGCAACGCCAAGTCCCATCACGGTTCCGCCGCCAAAAGACACTTTCAATGCCTGAGGCAGACTTGTGCGTGCAGCCTGTGTAGTGCGGACGTTGGTTTTTGTTGCGATTTTCATTCCCATGTTACCGGCGAGTGCCGAGAAGAACGCTCCGAAAATGAACGCAATGACAATTAGGATATGTGTGGTGGGCACGATGAATGAGATTCCGGCCAGCAGGATGCTCGCGCCTACGACAAAAATGGCGAGCAGTCGGTATTCAGCTTTGAGGAATGCGAGCGCCCCTTCGTAAATGTAATCTGAAATCTCTTTCATTTTGCCGTCGCCGGCGTCCTGTTTCAAAACCCAGGCTCGTTTGGCATACATAAACGCAAGCCCGATAATCGCCATAATTATCGGCACATAAATCATAATTGACTCCATAGTAAATTGATTGGTGTTTGTTAATATTTTGTAAATGTAACAAAACACCTATAAATAAAAAAGCAATATCCTAGGTAGAATATTGCTTTATATGGTAATAATTTAATACGTCTTATTTGATGCTGAACAATCCTTCCGGTTTGTTTTCGATCTCTTCATATCGGGTAAGGCAAGCGTCGAGGATAGCGTAGGCTTCGTGTACATCGCCCCAGCCTTCAACATCGACTTTTTTGTTTTCAAGGTCTTTGTAGACCTGGAAGAAATGTTCGATTTCCTTTAATAGATGCGGATTCATATCGGACAAATCCTCGAGCTTGTTCCAGATTGGATCCGATACCGGAACGCAAAGTACTTTTTCATCCGGACCTTTATCATCGGCCATGTGGAAAACGCCAATCGGTTTCACCTGCATCACACAGCCCGGGAACGTGGGTTCGGTAACCAACACCAATACGTCGAGCGGATCACCGTCGAGCGCCAATGTCTCGGGAATGAACCCGTAATCGGCCGGGTACATCATTGAGGAGAACAACATCCGGTCGTAACGTATTTTCTTTAGGTCGAAGTCGTATTCGTATTTGTTCCTGCTTCCTTTTGGGATTTCGATAAGGACATCGAATGATTTCAATTTTGCTGCTGTCATTTTTCCTATATTTTGCGGGTGCAAAAGTACGGAAAGAAAGGGGGTTAAGAGAATAAAAATTAATAATTGATAATTAATAATTGATAATTATTAAACAGGAAGTACAGCGTTATGAATATCAGTAAGTTATTGGATGGGGTGATTTTGTGGGGATGTCACCCTGAGCCCGTCGAAGAGTTGTGCGATGGCTCGGCCGCGATATTTAATTCGCTGTACTGCTGTAAATAGTTCACGTCTGGTTTTTGGTTTTTATTGATGTGATCTTCTATTGTCGCGATTACTTCGGGCAAGTTCTTTTTGATTTCGTTTGACCAGAAGCGCAGGACAGTCCACCCGGCTTTGGTAAGATGTTCGTTGACTTCGAGATCGCGGGCGATGTTGCGTTCGATTTTTGGGATCCAGTAATCACTATTAGCTTTAATTTTTTCTCTCTTTACCTCCCAATCATATCCATGCCAGAATTCGCCATCTACAAAAATTACAAGTTTGGCTTTTTTAACGACAATATCAGGCGTCCCAAATAGAGTTTTTAAATTCAAGCGATATCTAATGTTTTTGGACCACAAAGTTTTTCGAAGTAAAATTTCGGGCTTCGTGTTGGTACTCTTGATGCCGCTCATTCGTTTTGATCGTTCCGGAGTCGTTTCAAATACAAACTTATTAGAAGTTGTCTTACCTTTTTCCTCAGTCATCAGCGGAAAATTTAAATAAATGTAAAAATAAATTATCATAAATTAGTAATCTATCATAATTGTCCGTAGATTTGTCCGTATCCGTAAATCCGTCCGTATGATTAGTGTGAAGTATTATTTAGACAAAGCTGATAAAGAAAATAGATCACCTATTCATTTTGTGCTAAGACAAAAAGACTTGCAAATTAAGTTAGCAACTGGTGAAAAAGTATTTAAAAAAGACTGGGACAACATCAATCAACTAGTTAAGGACTCAGATCCATCTTGCCTTTCAATAAACAAATTTCTGCTTTTTTTAAGAAATGAGGTTGAAAAATATTTTGCCGAAGGGATGTCTTCCGATTTTACAGATAAAAAAATTAAAGAAAAAATTAGCCTTCTTATTAATAGTAGAAGAAGTAACACAGAGATTAATATACTTTCAGAACCTAATCCCGAATATGATAGCAAAACTAAGGTTACTTTCGTTGACTTATTTGCTGGAGCTGGTGGATTTAGTGAAGGTTTTCTACAAGCGGAATACGGAAACAAGTATTTCGATTTTAGAGTAGCAAGCGATATTAATGAAAATTGCGAACTTACCCACTTGGCGCGTTACAACTATCAGCTCGGATTGGACGCGGAGTTTCTTCGCCAAGATATAACTGAACCTGATTTTCTGGATAATTTACTAAAAAAGTTAGGAGGAAACGAAATAGATGTTGTTTGTGGTGGACCACCTTGTCAAAGCTTTAGTCTAGCAGGTAAACGAAAAAAGTTTGATAAAAAAGATGATTTATTTGCTCATTACTTAAAGGTGATAAGACAGTTACGACCAAAATATTTTGTGATGGAGAACGTCAAAGGAATTTTAACAAAAGAACAAGGCAGAATCAAAGAGATGATTCTGGAAGAAATACGATCAATCGTCGATTTACGAGAATTTAATAAAATTTTATATTTCGTGGCTAATCTCAAGAAAACTCAACCTGAAAATGCATTCATACTAAATTGTTACAGTCTTCGGTTGCAGTTTGAAACAGTTACCGACAAGGAACTTGAAAATTTGAAAAGTGACTATATTAATAACTTGGAAAATAAGTTTAAAATTTTAACTCCTAAAATTGTTAATTATAAAACAAGCAAAACTGATGCAAGTATAAGCACTATCCGACATGGGTTTAACTTATTGAAACGAACTAAAGAATTTGAATACATTAGAAAAAAAATTATTAATGAGAAAGCTTTCTGCAACTTAGATAATGATCTGTTTGCTGATGATTTTGATTCTTTTCTAATTGCTATTGACCCACACACTATAATCGAAAAGATTAATATTGCAATTAAGAACTTGAAACCTAACGAAACTTATCAAAATGAGATAAAGCAGCTAATCCATGCATTGGAAGTCTATAATTTTTCTTTTGATCAGTGTGTTAAAGGTTTGAATCATTTTGCAGTGCAAGCTATGCAACAAGATGAGCTTCAAAATATTTTATCAAAAATAAGACTATATAATATTAATCAACCCTTCGTAGCCTTAGCTTCAAATTATGGTGTCCCCCAAAATCGAGAACGAGTATTATTTATCGGTTGTAGAAAGGATCAAAAAGTAATTAAAAATATTCCTTCCACTGTTAAATCTGACGAAAGAGTGAATGTATTCGAAGCACTTTATGATTT
>JAEYZX010000082.1 GCA_023427845.1 Bacteroidota bacterium | reverse complement strand
GAACTGTTCTGCAATGCCTGTGAATCGGTGTTGCAGACAATAAAGTCGACACCCTTGATCCCTTGCTTGAACATGTGGTTGATCGCATTGCTCCCGCCTCCTCCTACACCGATAACCTTGATTACATTTGATTGGTTTTTAGGTAAATCAAATGAAATGCTTCCAAAATCTGAGTTGCTTGCCATAATATTTGGTATTTGAATTCTAGTAATTAATGAACGCTACTCTGCGTTGTCTAAAAAATCTTTAATCTTATCTACATACTTGTCGAAAAACGACCTCCTTATCTTATTCTCGGTCGTAACCTGCTCCGGTTTTGACATTTCCGATTCCACATCGGCAGTAACCGGCTCTTCTTCCAAAGGTTTCGCAACGGGTTGTTGAGTGCGATAAACCGGCTGCGGTATCGCCTCTTCGTATAATCTTACCGCGCTTTGTGTTTTGTTTTCAATGCTGTTCATAACCAATCCGACTGCCGTGGCGTAGAGCGGACTTGAAATTTCCTCATCCGAATTCCCTGCAAGATGCTCATTCGGATAACCGATCCTCGTATCCATTCCCGTAATGTATTCAACCAGCTGTTTGATGTGCTGAAGTTGAGCGCCTCCACCGGTAAGTACGATTCCTGCGATTAATTTCTTTCGCGGATCCTCATGCCCATAGGATTTGATTTCGGCAAAAACCTGCTCGATGATTTCGACCACACGTGCATGGATGATTTTCGAAAGGTTTTTCAACGAGATTTCTTTCGGCTCCCTTCCACGAAGTCCCGGAATGGAAACGATCTCATTGTCTTTATTTTCACCCGGCCATGCCGAACCAAATTTTACTTTCAATAACTCGGCCTGCTTTTCGATAATCGAGCAGCCTTCCTTGATGTCTTCCGTAATGACGTTTCCACCGAAAGGAATCACCGCAGTATGACGAATTATGCCATCTTTAAAAATTGCCAAATCAGTTGTACCGCCACCGATATCAATAAGAGCTACTCCCGCTTCTTTTTCCTCCTGGCTCAATACGGCATCGGATGAAGCAAGCGGCTCAAGTGTCAATCCTGAAAGCTCGATTCCGGAGCTTTGGATGCAACGGCCCACATTTCGGATAGACGATGCTTGTCCGACAACGACGTGGAAACTCGATTCCAGGCGTCCGCCGTACATCCCGATTGGTTCTTTGATTTCAGATTGCCCGTCGATTTTGAATTCCTGCGGTAAAACGTGGATGATTTCCTCGCCAGGCAGCATAGCAAGCTTGTTGACCTGGTCGATCAGAAGCTGTATGTCTTTTTCTCCGATGACTTCCTCCGGATTGCTTCGGCTGATGTAATCGCTGTGCTGGATGCTGCGGATGTGCTGTCCGGCGATGCCTACAACAACATCTTTTATTTTATATCCTGAATCGGCTTCAGCTTCGGCAATTGCCTGCTGGATCGACTGAATTGTTTGCGTGATATTATTCACAACACCGCGTGCAACACCGAGGCTTTTTGATTTTCCGAGACCCAAAATCTCAAGCTTTCCATATTCATTTTTCTTGCCGATCATGGCAACAATCTTCGTTGTCCCGATGTCTAAACCTACTGCAATGTTCTCTTTTTCCATAACCAATTTATTTTGTGCATACGACCTGCTGCGTAAATTTGAGATTTATTCTTTTGTAATGATTCAGCGTACTGTCGGACGCGGCCTTCTGAAAAAACGCTTTGTAATTCCTGAATTTTGCGTCGACATTGATCGGCTGTCCGAAATCAATCTCGTAATTGAAATTCCTGTTCATCATCTTTAGGCTGCCACTTGGCAAAACCTTGATCCCGATTATATTTTTTTTCAAAAATTCATCTTCGCTGATGATCCGGAACAATTCGTTCAATTCAGCCTGTTTTTCACCATCGATATCACCCGAAACAAGCGGGACACGTGCGGTGAAATTTGGCGACAACGGCATCCTACCGCCTTCAGAGTCAACATAGAATGAACCTACTTCATCAAAGACCCGCGCCACGGGTACTTTTTGCTTTACAACAGCTTTCAAAACCCCGTCAATCGTGACAAAAACTTCAGCATCCGCTACCAGCTTATGCTCTTTTACCGTTTTTTCCAATTTATTCAAATCTAGACCATCTTTTTCAATGGCTGGTCCGCCGGATTTATTTTCTATTAACAATTTATTAACCGTTTCAGCCCTTACAAACAGGTTGTTATCGCCCTCGAACACAACTTCAGAACGTAGTATTTTTCGCTCATTATTTCGCTTTGATGTAAATGCGAAAAGAAAAATAACAATCGCAAACATCAGCAATAATCGGACAGTTCCCCACTTAAAAATTTTCATGATAAAGCTTCTTTAATCGGTTGTACCAATTCGCCAATATCCCCCGCCCCAATCGTCACAATAACAGTCGCATCCGAAACCTTAATTTCATCAATCAAATTGGTTTTCTCGACCAGTTTGACGTTGCCGTTTGTCATTTTATCCATCAGCCACCGCGATGTCACGCCTTCAATCGGAAGCTCGCGTGCCGGATAAATATCCAACAGCAAAACCTCGTCAAATGCTGAAAGGCTGGCGGCGAAATCGTGGGCAAAATCACGCGTGCGGCTGAAAAGGTGCGGCTGAAAAATCGCTAGTGACTTTTTATCGGGATACAGTTCCGTAATCGCCTGATGAACTGCATTTATTTCGGTTGGATGATGCGCATAATCATCGATGTAAACCAACTGTTCGGTCTTGATCTGATACGAAAAACGCCGCTTTATTCCGCGGAACGAGGCAAGTGCTTTTGCGATGCTTTCCGTTGGAGTTCCATAGGTTCTTGCCATCGCCAAAGCCATAAGCGCATTCATAAGATTGTGTTTGCCCGGCAATGCGAAATTCAGATCTTTAATCGATTCTGTTGGCGTGTCGACATCAAACACATACCGGCCATCTTCAATCCGGATATTTCGTGCCGAAAAATCGGCGGCTTCATCAACAGCGACAGTCATTCCTTTCAACGGCAGATCTTTTGCAATGAAAACCATCCTCTTATCGCTGGTTTTTTCAGCAAAATCTACAAACGAAGCTTCGATCGCCGACTTATCGCCATAGATATCCAAATGATCCGCATCCATTGATGTAATGCATGAAATATTTGGATGCAGGTGCAGAAACGACCGGTCGAATTCATCGGCTTCAACAACCGTAACCGACTTTCCGCTGCCAATCAGATTGGAATTGTAATTCTCGACAATGCCGCCCAAAAATGCGGTAACATCGGCACCGCTTTCATACATGATATGTCCTAAAATACTTGATGTCGTTGTTTTTCCGTGTGTTCCCGCAACTGCAAAACAGAAGGTTTCTTTTGTGATGATACCCAATACTTCTGCACGTTTGCGTACTTCAAAGTGGTTATCGAGGAAATAATTCCATTCCGTGTGCGATTTAGGAACCGCGGGCGTAATGACAACCAAAGTATTATCGGCGGTATAACCTTCAGGAATCAGGCCGACATTATCCTCAAAATGAATCTGCATCCCATCTGCGATCAATTCCCCCGTGAGCTCAGTCGGCGTTTTATCGTAGCCGGAAACGCTTTTGCCGATATTCTTGAAATACCTTGCAAGAGCACTCATCCCGATGCCTCCGATTCCGATGAAATAGACGTTATGTATTTGCGATAGATTCATTTGTTTTGAGTCGTAAGTGATTGTCCCGCTTACATTTCTATTCTATTAAATTCGTTTTTAACTACGCGATTTAAGGGTTTGACTTTTCTGGCTGACATTCAATTTCTCTTGATTAACCCAATTATCTGTTCAACTATATCCTTAGTCGCATTCACTTTTGCAAGCTTCTTCATATTTTGTCCCAATGACTGCTGCAGATTTTCATCATTCAGCAGATTATTGAATGTTGCGGTGAACTTTGAATCGAGCTCCGACTCGCGGATTAAAATCGCTCCTTCTTTGTCGACGATTGCCTGGGCATTTTTCGTTTGATGGTCTTCGGCAACGTTTGGCGACGGAATAAAAATCACCGGTTTTCCGATAATGCAAAGTTCCGATACCGATGAGGCGCCTGCGCGTGAAATAACGATATCGGCGGCGGCATAAACCAAATCCATCCGGTCGATGAACGACAACACCTGAACATTCTCATTATCGGAATAGTGCTTGTATTCGTCAATATAAAACTTACCGCACTGCCATATTATCTGCAAATTCTGCGCCGCCATTCCGAATAGTTCCTTTGCAATCAGCTGGTTGATCCTTCGCGATCCAAGGCTTCCTCCGAGCACCAACAAGGTTTTCTTATTCGGATCGAGCTTAAAATATTCCAGCGCCTCGTTTCGCAAATGGTCCACACCGATCAGATCTTCGCGAACCGGATTTCCTGTATGAACGATTTTATCTTTTGGAAAAAACCGCTCGAGATTGTCGTAAGCAACACAAATTTTCGAAGCGTTTTTCGCCAGCAATTTATTTGTGATTCCCGGGAATGAATTCTGTTCCTGCACCACGATCGGAATTCCTGCAAAACCTGCGGCCTGTAACAATGGCCCACTTGCAAATCCGCCTGTCCCGATTACAACATCGGGTTTGAACTCCGAAAGGATTGTGCGCGCTTTCAACAGACTTGAAATCACTTTTATTGGGAACAGCACATTGTCTAATGAAATCCGTCGTTGCAATCCGGCAATCCACAGTCCGACAATTTTATATCCCGCCTGTGGCACTTTCTGCATTTCCATTTTGTCTTTGGCACCAACAAATAAAAATTCGGCGTCCGGAAAACGGGCTTTCAACTCATTTGCAATGGCGATTGCCGGGTAAATATGACCTCCGGTTCCGCCTCCGCTAAGTATGAATTTTAATTTTTTCAAGTTGGCCACGAATTGCTGAATTTCTAACGATCTGCTTCTATTACTATTTTACTTTTGTCTTACATCTAAAAGTCTAACAGTCTATTTCCCCATTACCGCTTCCATCGGATTTGGCTCAGACTTGCTCTTATCTTCAATCGAATAATTCTCTCCTGCCGCAAGTGCCGCTTCGGCTGCTTCCTCGCGTGCGATCTGGGCGTCTATCATTCGGCGTAAGGTTTCCTCACGCTGTTGTTTATCTGCGATTTCCTCGGCGATTTCTTCTTCTTTCTTCGTGACCCCGATGATGATTCCGATTGCGATGCATGTCATCCAGATCGAGCTTCCTCCGCTTGAAATTAGCGGCAATGTTTGTCCGGTGACCGGCAGCAATTCGACTGCGACCGCCATGTTGACCATTGCCTGGAATACTATCGGGAACCCGAGGCCTACGACAACCAATTTTCCAAACAACGTCGTGGCCTTATGTGCGGCGACAATGAACCTGAAGAACAACAACAGGTACAACGCAAGCACGCCGATTCCGCCGAGCAAACCCCATTCTTCGACAATTATCGCATAGATGAAATCGGAAGACGACTGCGGAAGGAAATTTTTCTGTACGCTTTTTCCCGGACCGAGTCCGTAAATGCCGCCGCTGGCGATTGCAATTTTTGCCTTTTCGATCTGGTAATCATCCTCGCCGGGCTTATCGGTTGTAAAGTTTTCGATACGGCTCATCCAGGTATCGACGCGGTTCGGAAAAGCATCGGGGAATGCTTTTACGACCACGATGAAAAACAACAACGCTGCGATTCCGCTGCCCACAACAACTGCGATATATTTGAGCGGATATTTACCGATAAAAACCAATGTGACCACCATTGCAAACATCAATGCGGCGGTCGAAAAGTTGGCCGGCAAAATCAACGCAATCGTAATGAATACCGGCAACCATAACTCCAAAACCGATGACTGAAATGTCAGCGGGGTTTCACGTGTTTTTGATAAATATCGTGCAACGTAAATCATCAGTACTATCGAGGCGAGGGTCGAGGTCTGGAACGTGATTCCGATGAACGGGACCTGGATCCAGCGACTTGCATTCGCGCCGTCGATGATCGTGCCTTTGAACAATGTATAGGCAAGTAAAAACCAGACAATCGGGAGTGCGATTTTTGAGATTCCGCGGAAATAATGATACGGTACTTTATGTACCCAATAAATCATGCAAAACCCGATGAAAATATGCGCGAGGTGTTTTAGCAGGAAACTGATCGTGTTACCGGTTCCCTGACCGACATAGGCGAGATTGCTGCTTGCGCTGAAAACAGGCATAAAGGAGAACAACGCCAAAAGGGCCACGAATGACCAGATGACTTTATCTCCTTTTAGATTGTATAACAGTTGCTTCATATAGACTCGCTTCGCTTTTAAAGGTTTATTCAAAATACCTGAAGTCTGCTGGACTTCCTCTTAATCATAAAGTCTTTAGATTTAGACTGTTTATTCATGGTTTGATGCTTTCTAGCCCTGATGGAAGCGGCAGCCTTTTGATCCGCTTCTTTAGCGGGCAAAAGCTATAGCGTACAGCAGGATTGGCTTCTAATTATCAAACTTTAAACTTTAAATTTTTTAACTATTGACTACAGATTCTGAACTGCCATTTTAAACTGCCTTCCGCGGTCTTCGTAGCTCTCGAACAAATCGAAACTCGCGCAGGCCGGCGATAATAAAACCGCATCGCCTTTTTCGGCGAACCGCTGTGCCATGCGGACGGCCTCGCTCATGCTTTGCACTTCGATCAAATCGTCGACCACATCACCGAATGTTTCGATAATCTTGCGGTTATCGACACCAAGGCAGACGATTGCTTTTACTTTTTCACGGACAAGCGACATCAGTTCGGAGTAATCATTGCCTTTGTCGACGCCACCCACAATCCAAATTGTTGGCACGTTCATGCTGTCGAGCGCGTAAAATGTGGCGTTTACGTTTGTCGCTTTCGAGTCGTTGATGTACTGCACGTTTTGGATTTTGAGCACTTTCTCCAATCGGTGTTCAACACCCTGGAAATTCGAAAGGCTTTCGCGAATGGTTTCCTTCCTGATCTGCATCAGTTTTGCGACCGATGTTGCCGCCATTGCGTTTTTCATATTGTGCTTGCCTTCGAGCGCAATGTATTCGGTTTCCATGATGAACTCTTCTTCGTTGATGTTGATTTCCATTTTGTTATTTTTTATAAAGGCCCCTTTTTCGAAAGTTCTGTTAAGCGAAAAAGGAATTAATTGTGCTTTGGTTTTATTCTTTGCGAGCCAATTTGTGATTTCGGCGTCATCGGCATCATAGATGAAAAAATCCTCCTCGGTCATATTCATCGCGATACGGAATTTTGCATCGATGTATTTCTCATAATCGTAATCGTATCGATCCAGATGATCGGGGCTGATATTAGTTAGAATTGCGATATGCGGACAAAAATTCACGATTCCGTCGAGCTGGAAACTGCTTAATTCCAACACATAGTAATCGTATTTGTCTTCGGCAACCTGCCATGCGAAGCTCTTTCCGATATTTCCGCCCAATCCGACATTTATTCCCGCCGACTTCAGCAAATGATACGTCAGCATTGTTGTTGTTGTCTTTCCGTTGCTTCCCGTAATTCCGATTACCCGGGCTTTTGTAAACTGACAGGCAAATTCAATTTCCGATATTACCGGAATGTTTTTTTCTTTAAGCTTTTTGACGATATCCGACGAATCGGGAATTCCCGGGCTTTTCATCACGACATCTGCATTCAGTATGAGCTGTTCAGTATGTTTTTCTTTTTCGTATGCGATGTTGTTTATCAGCAGCACTTCCTTATAGTTGCTCTTGATTTTTCCCGCATCCGACACAAACACGTCAAATCCCTGTTTCTTTCCGAGGATTGCCGTCCCGATTCCGCTTTCGCCCCCGCCAAGTATTACTAATCGCTGCATCTATCGGAGTTTTAGGGTTACAATTGATAAAATCGCGAGGAAAATCCCGACAATCCAAAAGCGTGTCACTATTTTACTTTCGTGATAGCCTTTTTTCTGGTAATGATGGTGCAATGGCGACATCAGAAATATTCGTCGGCCCTCGCCGTATCGTTTTCTCGTGTATTTGAAATAGCTCACCTGCATCACTACAGAAAGGTTTTCGACAAGGAAGATTCCGCATAATAGTGGAATCAACAGTTCCTTTCTAACCGAAATCGCGAGAACGGCAATGATTCCGCCAATGGTCAAACTTCCTGTATCGCCCATAAAAACCGACGCCGGATACGAGTTGTACCATAGAAAACCGACAAGTGAACCAACAAATGCCGCAATGAAGACCGTCATTTCACCCGAATTTGGTATGTACATAATATTCAGGTAATTCGAGAAAATGATGTTACCCGATACGAATGTGAATATGCCGAGTGCGAGCACCGATATTGCCGATGTACCGGCTGCGAGTCCGTCGATTCCATCGGTCAGGTTCGCCCCGTTTGAAACTGCAGTGATTATGAAAATCACGATTGGGATGAAGATCAACCATGCGTAGTCCTTATATCCTTCCCCGGTCCACGAAAGCAATTCGGCGTAGTCGAACTCATTATTC
>JAEYZX010000062.1 GCA_023427845.1 Bacteroidota bacterium | reverse complement strand
GTCCTTGAGTTTGTTGTTTTGCTTAAGCTTGGTGTTTTGATGGAAGAAATAGAACAGGATCAGGCTGAGAATCAAAAGTGCGATGAACACAGCAAATATTTTCTTGTTTTTTGACTGATTTTCTTCGAGTTCTTTTTGTTTTTGAAGATATTCCTCTTCAACTTTTTCAATCTGATAGCGAACTTCAAGATCGCGGATTGCCCGACTGGTCTGTTCGTTGAAGGTGGCATCAAGTATCCCCAAAGCTTTGTTCAGGTATTCATTGGCACCTTTGTGATCGTTCAATTGTTCCAGCAGATAGGAATAGTTCTGATAAATATCGGCCGCATCGCGCGATGTGGTGTCATTTGGCGTTAACGCGAATATTTCGGCATAGGTTTTTTTAGCCAATGGATAGTCTTGTTGAACCATCATCTGATAGTAGACCAGATTGGAAAGTGCAATCGACAGTTTGTGTTTTGACCCGCTTTCACGCGCGTAGTGAAGACTGCTGTCGAGGTATTTTTTTGCCGTGATGTCGTCGCCTTTTGAATGGTAGTACGCAAAGTGATTTGTATAGGTTGTGGTCAGCGCTGCCGGTGTGCCCAATTTTTTGCTATAGTCAAGTGTCCTGCCAAGATAGTATGAGGCACTATCGCTGTTTGTATTGTAGTGAATTCGGTAGAGTGGTTGCGCCAGTCGGCCAATAAGGCTGTCATTTTTAATTTTACGGGCTTTGGAGATAGCGGAATGATAGTATTTTTTTGCGCGCTCCAATTGATTCAGTTTGACATATACTGTTCCAAGTCGGTCCAATAATACAATCTCGCTTCGTTCAGCATTGTTTTTTTGGACCAGTTTCAGCGCATCGAGCAGTACTTTTACCGCTTTTTGATTGTCGTTGAGCGTGAGCAGTACATCAGTCTCGCGAAGCGTCATTTTGCTGAATTCAAAGAATCTTTTTTCGCTTAGATATCTATCGGATTGCTTTTTGGCGAATTCGAGTGCGCGAAGATGCTTATTGTTGTTGAGGTAAATTTCAACAGAATCCGCCACTGTTTTCTGCTGGGCGAAAAAACAGTTGCTGATCAAAATGAAGATTGCCGCAAATAGCAGCCGTAATGTGACCGGTTTAAAATTCAATTCTGATTTTAGGCTTTTGTAAATTTGCATTTTCATCATCACAATCCTGCTGGTCAAAATCGATTGCAAGGACTCCCTTAGTGATTATCGATTCGCTGCAGGGAATGTACTTTGAGGAAGGTCGGGTTTCATCCGGCTTCAGTTGCACAACTACATAGTGGATAATCCCATCGGTCCATATACGGTAGTCGCAGTTGTCAGGGATCGAAAAGGTGAGTACATAAGTCTCATTGTCGGTGGTTTCGACACAATACGTGTTAACGAGTGGTTTTGACATAATTTATGGTTTTACAAAATTGTGTTTGATAGCATATTTTACGAGTCCGACCGTGGTTTTTACATTTAGTTTTTTAAGCAGGTTTTTCCGATGGCTGTCTACCGTATGTGTACTGATGAATAGTTCCTCGCTTATTTCGCGCGTATTGTATTCAAGCGACAGAAGTCGCAGAATATCAAGTTCGCGGTGTGTTAATGTAGTCTGGAATCCATCAGTGTTGACCTGCGGATTGTTTTTTGCGAATGAATTGAAAATGTTGTCGCGGATGGTCTGGCAGAAATATTCCTCACCGCTTTGAACGACATTGATGGCTTCAACAATATTTTCACCTGCGCACTGTTTCGTAAGATAGCCACGGGCGCCGAGTTTCATGACTTCCTTGACAAGCTTGAGATCGTCATAGCTCGAAAGGATTATGATTTTGAACGGATGGTTTTCAGGAAGTTCCTTTAATACTTCAATCCCGCCTTTTTGCGGCATATTGATATCCATGACCAGGATGTCGGCATTTTTGCCAGTCGCTTCGGATATTACGTCGGTGCCATCCAGGGAGTAACCCACGACATCAAAATTGCTGTTGGTTTTCAGTACAGCCTGCAGCCCATCTATCAGCAATTGATGGTCGTCGGCAAGATAAACTTTGATACTAGTGTTCATTATCGCTTTTATGGTTTCAAATCTAATACATTTCTTTTTTAGTAATATCCCCAAAATCAGGGATATTTCAAAAATAACCTGTATAGGGCACAAAAAAACCCGGACTATTGCCCGGGCTTTCTTCGCACTAATAAACTAAGTTTATAGGGTTACCTCAATCGATCCACAGATTTTACGAGATCTTCATCCTTTTTGATGGCTTTATTCGCCAAAACTAAAAAAACGATAGAAACAATCGGTAGAAACATCCCAATACCTTTCTCAGAAACCGTAGCGGCTTCTCCAGATAAATTTAGTGAACGATATACAAACAGCCCTAATAAAATTAAATTTAATATGATGTTCAGCCTGTTGATCACAAACTGATGCTTTCTTTTTTTATAGAATAAAATTGCAAGCAATGCCATCGAGGTACTCAACCCGAATAATGCCGTATACATTCCATCCGACATGAAGTAGATTTCGCGCTCGGCATTATCGCCGCTCATTTCTGTCCACAACGGAAACACGAAAGGCAGCACGCCTGCAACGATCAATGCAAAAGCAAGATAAACGGTCTGGATTCGCTGTAACATTGGCATTTTTTTACCTGCACAAAAATATGGTATCTTTTTAAATAATGCTATTGTATCAGAAATTTTATTCGTACTATTGCATAACAAATCCGTAAGTACTTCATCCTTCGGTCCGTTCAAAGTTAAAAATACCACCCCTGAACATAACATTCCACTCACAATCAATTAAATTTCAAGAACATTCATGTTTGATATTTCTGTATTAAAGGAAATGAAGCT
This sequence comes from Bacteroidota bacterium, assembly GCA_023427845.1. Taxonomy (GTDB): domain Bacteria; phylum Bacteroidota; class Bacteroidia; order Flavobacteriales; family Flavobacteriaceae; genus Flavobacterium. The sequence goes on along the minus strand of JAEYZX010000062.1, from coordinate 10,241 downwards.
GCCCGAGCTTCAGGAAATTGCGAAAGCAACCAAAAAAATTAAATATAACGGAGTTAAAAAAGAGGCGCTGATTTACCAGATTCTGGATTATCAGGCAGCGAATCCTGAGGTTGCCGATAAACTCGAGGCAATTGTTCCAGCGTCAGACAACAAACCAAAACGGGCGCGTATCCAGGCCGACAAACAGCCGGCCATCCAAAAAAAGCGCGATTCAAATTTATTCAGCGAGTCGCCCGAAATGCCTGCAGTTTCCGATAAAAACGAGCAGCGCGAACCTGAAAATAATTCTGCAAAGCCGGAAGTTACAACCACTGACGCGCCGCCGGCCCAAAAGGAGAGGAAGCTGATAAAGTTCAATAAAAACAAAATTGAAAAATCGGATGCGCCAAGCCGCGAGACGTTAGAGAGTAAAACTCCCGACGCCGTTGCTGAAACCGCATTTGGCGAGGAGCCGTTTGTTAACAGGCAAAATCAGAATCCGAAGCAAAACCAGAATCCGAAGCAAAATCAGGGACAGAACCAAAACCAGAATCAGAACCAGAATCAGGGTGCGGGCAGTAACCAGAATCCGAATTTCAAAAATAAGAAGAACAACAATTTTCGCGATTCGGATTTTGAGTTTGACGGAATCATCGAAAGTGAAGGCGTTCTTGAAATGATGCCCGATGGCTACGGATTTTTGCGATCATCCGATTATAATTACCTTGCGTCGCCCGATGATATTTATTTGTCGACTTCTCAAATCCGATTGTTCGGCCTTAAAACCGGCGATACGGTAAAAGGGGTAGTGCGCCCACCGAAGGAAGGGGAAAAATTTTTCCCGCTTGTACGGGTGCTGAAAATTAACGGACATGACCCGCAGGTGGTCCGCGACCGAGTTTCATTTGAACATCTGACCCCGGTTTTTCCATCAGAGAAATTCAAACTTGCCGAAAAACAAAGTACAATTTCAACGCGAATCATCGATCTTTTTTCGCCAATTGGAAAAGGGCAACGCGGAATGATTGTCGCCCAGCCTAAAACGGGTAAGACAATGCTTTTGAAAGATATCGCAAACGCGATTGCTGCAAATCATCCTGAGGTTTACCTTATCGTATTGCTTATCGACGAACGTCCCGAAGAGGTAACCGACATGCAGCGAAGCGTTAGGGGAGAAGTCATTGCATCGACATTTGACCGCGAGCCGCAGGAGCATGTGAAAATTGCCAATATCGTACTTGAAAAATCAAAACGATTAGTTGAATGTGGGCACGATGTGGTGATTCTTTTGGACTCTATCACACGACTCGCACGTGCCTATAATACGGTGCAGCCTGCTTCGGGCAAGGTCCTTAGCGGTGGTGTCGATGCGAATGCATTGCAAAAGCCAAAGCGATTCTTTGGAGCTGCGCGTAATGTTGAAAATGGCGGTTCATTAAGCATTATCGCAACGGCGCTGACCGAAACCGGTTCGAAAATGGACGAAGTGATTTTTGAGGAATTTAAAGGAACGGGTAACATGGAATTGCAGCTTGACCGTAAAATCGCAAACAAACGTATTTTCCCCGCGATCGACCTTACTTCATCAAGCACGCGTCGCGACGATATGCTTCTTGACGAGAAAACGCTTCAGCGCATGTGGATCATGAGGAAATACCTTTCGGATATGAATCCGGTTGAGGCCATGGATTTCATCAACGACCGATTCAAGAAGACACGGAACAACGAAGAATTTCTGATCTCGATGAACGATTGATCAAAACATCATATAAAAAATGCCGCGAATTCCATTCTTGAGTTCGCGGCATTTTTTTTTAAGCAAATCGTCTTAATTCACGACTACTTTCTGTGTTTTGGTTTGACCGTCGGCACTGAGGTTCACCAGATAAAATCCGGCCGGCAGGTATTCAATCGCATACGTGTCGTTTTGCGCTTCCGGATTTTCTAGCCGATGGATCAGCTGGCCGCTAAGGTTATACACTTCGATGGTGTCAAGCCGTTGTTCGCTGTAAATATTTATCGTGTTGCCGGTTGCCGGATTCGGATAGATAATTGCCGAAGCCAGTTTCGTGAAATCGGCTGTTGCCAACGCAGGCCAACGATTTTCAGCCGGGGTTCCGCCCCAAATCAGGGTCGCCAGATAAGGATTGTCGATGAATGGATTACGATTTCCCTGTCCGTATGAATTCGACGCATTGCCTAAATACGTATTTCTATTGTCTTCGTATTGGGATACCGGATCTTCGGCATTCCACTGCAGGAAAAGAGCGATCATGTTTGGATCGGTAGCGACAGTTGGGCCCACACCGACGTTTTTCGGCAGGCACCGATTTCCATATCGAAGGTACATGTACATCATCATTCGCGCCACATCGCCTTTCCATTCATCCCCGGGATACCAGGTTGATGAAGTAACCGAATGCGATGTGCCTGACCCGTTCGTGAACCGCTCACTTCCGCGGTCGCCGTTCCTCTGAACATCGGTCGCACGCAGATGATGCGCATCGGCACCCGGACCGCTTTCACCAAGATTTGGCGATCCTAATGATTTTGGATACGTATGCTCGCGGTTCCATTGGCATGTTGCGCCACCTCCGTCGCTGTTTTTGTTGCGTCTTCGGTGATCTTTGTCGTCCGATGTAGACGACGGACATATCGAATTGCTAAAGCCGTACAACAGCAATACATTGGTACCGCTAGCATCGGCTGGATCCAAATCGACGATTTTAAGGGCATTTTCAGCCTGTTGATAAGACAATGTCTTGGTATGCGTAGTTGTGATTTTGGCTGCTAATGCCGATTTCAATGCCATGCCTGACTGTGAGAAATTGAATCCGTTGTAGTATGGCGCAGGCGCTCCGGCTTGTGAATATGCAGTATTAGCGCATACCGAAAGCATCAGTAGAAAGATTTTTTTCATGTGTAAATTTTTGAGGCGTAAAAAACCAGATTAGTTATAATGGCCGAAAGGCCGCATTAAGGGCGATATTTAATGGATTACAATTTTTAAAACTGAATCTCCGGCGTCTCCCGAAAGATGCAACAGGTAAAATCCAGTTGGTAAATGTTCGAGGGTGTAGGTGTTATTTTGGAATTCAGGATTTGCGATGGTTCGTACAAGTTGGCCGCTGATGTTTGTCAGCCGGATTTGATTCACCGTATTTTCACTATTGATATTGATCGTTCCGTTGGACGGGTTCGGATATATCGAAACTTTAAGAGGGTTTGCCGAATAACCGGTTCCGAGTGCATCGCATGCTGCGGTCCAGATTTGGCAAACATATTCAGGATGGTCGATATACGGGTTTCGGTTACCTTGATAGTTATAGATGGCATTGTTGATTGCGATTTCCTTGGCGCTCACCGGATCATTCTGATGCCAGGTGATAAGGATGTTCAGGAAGGTGTTTGAAAATACTTTGTTGGTGCTTCCGTCAAACATCGCCTTTGATTGCGTCGAACTTCCGTCGGCTGCATTGTAAAAATCGTCCATGAAATTTTCATACCGCGTAGCAAAATAGAACAGGCTTCGTGCGATGTCGCCCTTGAACTCGTCGATCGGTTCGAAAACTGTCGAAGAATACCCGGCCGAATAACCACTATTGGTATTGTTTCCTTTTTTAGAACCATTTGAAGAAGTATAGGTTGGCGAAGATACGGGTCCGAAAGGCAGATTCCCACGCTGGCCATTTACCCATCCGTCGGCAGGCACTACATGAAACGGATCATTTTTCATAGGATTCACCTGATAATCCTCGAAATACGATTGCGGGACCAGATGTTCACGATTGTAGCAATCACTTTCACTGTTGTAATTTCCGCATTGTTCGGAAGTGCTGGAATATTCGTAACTGTCGGCTCCGGCAGGGTTTTCGGAATACATATCGAGCAAAGTGCCGTTATTTTCATAATAATTATCGCGGAAAGCCGAATTTGTAAACAAGGTCCATAGTGCATTGTAGCCCTGGTCGCTATGTCCATTTGAAATAATCGTGCGAAGCTGTGTTTTCAGCGCATAACCCGAACCGGTTGCATTGTTGTAATAACCGTTAGGAATTTGTCCGAATGCTGCAATCGACAAAGCGGATAGTATGAGCGAATAAAGTTTTTTCATGGCATTATTTTGTTTTTCGTTCAAGAAGCGCCATGTAGAATCCGTCGAATCCGGATTCATGCGCCAATATTTTTGAGTCTTTAATAAATGTGAATTGTTCTCCTGCCTCTGATTTCAGGAATTTTTCTACCTGTTCCTGATTTTCCGAAGGCAATACCGAGCAGGTTGCATACACCAATTTTCCGCCGGGTTTTACGATTCTTGAATAACTCTGAAGAACTTCCGACTGTACCTTACGAATGTTGTCGATGAATTCAGGCTGCAGTTTCCATTTTGCATCTGGGTTGCGCTTCAAAACCCCGAGTCCGCTGCAAGGCGCGTCGATCAATACCCGATCAGCCTTCTCGTACAATTTTTTGATGACTTTCGTCGAATCGATGATCCGATATTCGATATTGAATGCGCTGTTCCGCTTTGCACGGAGTTTGAGCTGTTTGAGTTTGCTTTCATACAAATCCATTGCGATCAGCTGTCCTTTATTTTGCATCAACGAGGCCAGGTGCAGTGTTTTTCCGCCTGCTCCCGCACAGGTATCCACAACACGCATTCCGGGTTCGACTTCGAGAAATCGTGCAACCAACTGCGAATTCGCATCCTGGACTTCAAACAATCCTTCTTTGAAAGCATCGGTCAAAAATACATTTGCACGTTCCTTCAAGACAAGCGCATCAGGCTGATCATTCAGGAATTCGGTTTCGATGTCGAGATCCATTAAAATCGCGCGAAGTTTTTCACGTGTTGTTTTTAAAGTATTGACGCGAAGAATCACTTTTGCCGGCTGGTTTTGCGCAGCGATTTCTTTGGTCCATGTGCTTTCGCCAAGTTCCTGAACGCCGATCTTGTCCATCCAATCGGGAATCGATTCGCGATAGGTTCGGATTTTGGAAAGTTCATCGAAACGGCCTTTTATTTTGCGCTCGGGAGTCCCTTCAAGCTGTCGCCAGTCGGGAATCGGATAGCCACGTAAAACCGCCCATACGGCAAAGATCCGCCACAGGTTATCACGGTCGAATGGCTCCTTGACCTCGGCAATTTCGGCGTAAAGACGCTTCCATCTTACAATTTCATATATTGTTTCGGCAACGAATTTCCTGTCGGAACTTCCCCACCTTTTGTCTTTTTTCAAAGCCCGCGCCACGACTTTGTCGGCATATTCGCCTTCATTAAAGATCGCATTGAGCGAGTCGATCGTGGTGTAAACTAAATTTCGGTGTAAACGCATTTATAAAAATTAAGCTGCAAAGGTAGTACTTAAAGCGCAATGATGATGCCGGACAGGAAATCTTTAACGCTGGAAAAAAACAGGTTGACCTTCAAGCGGAAGGTTATTCGATACGGGTAAGGTGCATTCGTTCAGGCGCGTGCAGCACCAATGGGAATTTTTCGACTTTGACCGAACTGCTGTCAAGACCGAACGCTTTTTCCTCCGAAAGGCTTAATTTTTTTATCAGGAAATACGTATTCATAATGATCTTTTCGTCGAAACGCATATCGCTGTCATTCGACAGGAATTTTTCCGACAACACAAATTTAAAATCGCCCAAAATATTATTGCGGTTCAGTGATTCATAGCGGCTGGTTACATCGACCTCGCCATTTTTGACCATATCACGCAAAACCTCCTTGAACATCAGATTGATTTTTGTGGGTTCCCGGAAACCGAGGTTGAAATCGATTCGGAACAGGTCGTCCTTTACGATTTCCGTCACTCGATATTCGGATTTATAAGGTTCGCTTAAGATATTTACGTGTACAAACCAGTAAATATCTGCGCGTTTCGGACGTTTCTGCAATATCGAATACATCACTTTTTCCTCAATTTCATCCACGCGGCTTGCATTGGTCATATAAACCAGATGCGTCGCATATTTTGGAATGGAAAGGTCCATGCTCAAGGCGGCGAGAACCGTTTTATAATTCTCGATCTTAACCATTTTTGTATAGCTCTTGCTGATTTTCTTCGCCTTGAAGTAAATCGTCATCATGATGATAAGCGCCGCCGTGATTCCAAGTGTAAAGAAACCACCGTCGTAGAATTTTTTCATGTTTGCGACCAGGAAGCTCAATTCAATAGTCAGAAATAGAAGTATAATAGCGATTATCGCAAATCCCATTACACGTTTTATGAGGAAATAATAGGTCAGCAATAATGTTGTTGAAATCATGCAGAGTATTATTGCGAGCCCGTATGCCGCTTCCATATTTGCCGAAATTTCAAAATGGAGCACTACAAGCACACAACCTACAAACAACAGCCAGTTGATCGATGGAACATAAATCTGGCCTTTAAGTTCGGTTGGATATTTAATTTTGACCTTTGGCCAGAAATTAAGGCGCATAGCTTCGTTGACCATCGTAAAAGAACCGCTGATTATTGCCTGTGAAGCGATCATTGCCGCCAGCGTTGCGATTCCAATTCCGATAGGGTGAAACCAGTCGGCCATTATCAGGTAGAATGGATTTCCAAACTCACTCCCGCTGAGGGTTTTTAAAGTCTGCCCTTCGTGCCTCATCAGAAATGCCGCCTGTCCAAAATAGTTCAGCAACAACATTGATTTTACAAAAATCCAAGTAACGCGAATATTTTTGCGACCACAGTGTCCCATGTCTGAATACAGAGCTTCGGCGCCCGTAGTACAAAGGAAAACCGCACCAAGGACAAAAAAACCTTCGGGATGCATCTTCAAAAGCGAATACGCATAATACGGATTGACGGCTTTGAAAACTTCGGGATGATCGATAATTTGTATGAAACCGAGAATTCCCAGCATTGAGAACCAGAGCAACATCATCGGTGCAAAAAATTTACCGACCAGCTTTGTTCCGAACTGCTGGATCGAAAAAAGGATAAATAATATCCCAATTACGATCGGAACCGTATTTAGATCGGGATAGAACGTTCGCAGGCCTTCAACTGCCGATGAAACCGAAATGGGAGGGGTGATAATCCCGTCGGCCAACAGCGCACTTCCGCCGATTACTGCTGGGATTATGAGCCATCTGACTTTGGTTCGTTTAACAAGCGCATACAATGCGAAGATTCCGCCTTCGCCATGATTGTCGGCACTTAAGGTTATATAAACATACTTGACCGTTGTTTGTAGCGTAAGAGTCCAGAAAATACAGGAGACGCCTCCAAGAGCGATGTCGGCCGCAATGGGTTCCAGACCAATTATCGCTTTCATTACATATAAGGGCGACGTACCTATATCCCCGTAAATGATTCCAAGTGTAATTAAGAGACCTGCAAAGGAAAGCTTACTTAATTGGCCATGTTGTTGAGCACCCATAAATTAAAGCAAACCGCAAATTTATCATTATTAATCATACCAATAGAAAATGTAAGCTATTTTTTAAAAAGCAAAAAGCACCGCTGGTGGCGATGCTTTTTTTAAATTCTTGGTGATATTATCCGCGGCGTGGCGAACTGCTTGATCCTCGTGAAGAAGAAGCTGCAGGCTGCGAACTTCTATTTGATGAAGCTTGTATCGACGATCCGCCTCGTGATCCCGAACTCATTTGCGTTGCACGCGGAGCCGATTGCGTTGACCTGCCTTGTACAGACGAACTGCGTGATGGGCTTTGAGCCTGGATGCGAGTTGAAGCAGCAGATCGGGTTATAGGTGCAGCTGTGCTTCGTGGTGCTGATGTCCGAACGGCTGATTGCGAACGTGTTGTAGGAGGGGCTTCGCTGCGTACCGATGTACTTGGCGAAGTTGCTCGTGTTCCTGAGGTTGCTCGTGTTCCTGTTGAAACCGCCGATCGTGTCCCGCTGTTTGAAGGTACAACCGCCGATCTTGTGCTTCCGGATGTGGCAGAAGCAGCGCGTGTTGCGCCAGAGTTTCTGACTCCGGTTGCCGAAGTGGAGCGGGTACCTGTGTTTCTTACATCCGCGGTTGCGGTTGATCGGGTTCCGCTTGCAGTCGCGTTTGAACGTGTACTGTTTTGTGTCGACCTCGTTGCAACCAAAGCCTGTCTGTTCGATACACCGGCATTACGTTGAGCAAACGATCGGTTTGGGTATTGTCTTTCGTACGCATTTGAACGTCGGGTGCTGTAGAGATTCGCCGCACGTGCGCTTCGTCTTACATTTACATAGTTGTAATGGTGGTGCGTGTTGATATGCACATGGATGTTGTTATGATAATGGTAGGTCGGATAAGGTCTCCATGCGTAGTAGTAGGATGGGTAATATCCCCAGTACCAAGACGAATAGTATGGTCGGTATGCAGGCGACCACCAAACGTTGTAGAACACAGGAGTGTGGACATAAACCGGCTCGTAAATATAGTTGTGGCCGTACATATAAACGTCACCTACAACCTGAACCGAGATATTATTATGACGGTCTTTTTCAACTTCAACAGTTGCGACATCCTGGTAAACATCGCGATCCAGGACCGATTGGATGATTATCAGGTGCGTGTTTCCTTCAACAGATTCGATGACCCTTAAATAATCCACTTTGTTATCGCGGTTAAGGTCAAGGTTTGAAATCTGGATTTTTGGATCGTTCAACCGACGCTCAAAATCTTCGAGGTCTTTCGAATCACCAAAAATTGATGCAACCGCACGAAGGTCCAGGTTGTCGCTGATATCATAGCTCATCGCATTTACCGTTGTACGGTCCTGCGCATTGGCATTTATTCCAAGTAAGGCAAAAAAGGCGAGGGTTATTATTGTTTTCATGACTATGGTTTTTTAAAAAAAGTTGGTTTTTATATCTTATATTTTACATTTACCAATTTACGTGCCACAATTTAGAACGAGGTTTTTCAAAACATGTTCCGAATTGGAATATTATTGTAAATTCGAGTAAAACTATGTCATGAGACTATCGATTTTATTGGTGTTTTTATTTTTTTCATGCACTTCGAAAACAAACGTCGTTTATTCAGATAGACCAACCTTTGCAACTGTAGAAATCGATACGTTATTGATGGACCGGATCAGCATCCGGGCTCTCGAAATCGAAAACGATAAAGTATGGTATGCCTCCAACCTGTCGCGATACGGCTATTACGACCTGATTTCAAACAAACATCTACAGTTCGTGGCATTCCCCGACAGCCTCGAATTCAGAAGCGCAGCATTGACAAGGGAGAATCTGTTTTTCATGAATGTCGGAAGTCCGGCATATTTGTTTCGGTCAGATAAAATCAGTCCCGACGCTAAAAGCGTTTATACCGATAATCATCCAGATGCCTTTTACGACAGCATGCATTTCTGGGATGAAAATGACGGAATAGCGATCGGCGATCCAAACGGCGACCAAATTTCCATTTTAATAACACGCGATGGCGGCAATTCATGGGTGAAATCAGGCTCAAATCTGCCTAAAGCAGTTAGCGGCGAAGCAGCTTTCGCGGCAAGTGATTCGAACATTTCAATCGTGGGTGATACTGTCTGGATAGTTTCGGGCGGTGTTCGTTCGCGTGTATTTGTCTCTGCTGATAAGGGACAGAGTTGGAAGGTATTCGATACGCCGATAGTCCAGGGAAAATCAATGACCGGGATTTTCTCGTGTGATTTTTACAATAATGAAATCGGTTTCATAGCCGGCGGTGATTACGAAAATCAAAATCAGAATTTCGGAAATAAAGCCATAACAAAAGACGGTGGAAAAAATTGGCGATTAGTTGGCCAAAACAAAGGCCCGGGCTATATATCGTGCGTTCGGTTTGTGCCGGATTCAGATGGCAAGGGGCTGGTGAGCGTTGGCGCAGGCGGACTCTACTATTCTGCCGATTCAGGGGAAAACTGGAAATTACTGCACGATGACGCCTCGCTTTATACAATAAGGTTCCAAAATGACAACACAGCAATCGCCGCAGGGCGGAATAAAATAATCCGTATCAGATTTCAATAAGTTACTTTCTACCTTTATTGCGGTATTGACGCAACAGTTTTCTGTTGAAATCCTCTTCGGCTTTTTTGAGTTTGATGATTTTAAGCGGACTGATAACCGAACGTAAATTCGAAATCAATTTTTTGCGGTTCTGGAATATTTCTTCCTCGGTGCTTTCCATTTGGGCCAGGAAAGAAGCAGCATCTTTATCCGACATCTGGTTCACCGAGCCATCGTTGATTTTTTTCTGAAAAGCCCGCATTTTCTGCTGGCGCAGTTCAAATTGCCTGTTATCATATG
>JAEYZX010000019.1 GCA_023427845.1 Bacteroidota bacterium | reverse complement strand
GGTCGGAAGTGACGACTGCGCCCAAATCTGCCCGTGCGGATGCGGATTGCTGCAGCCCATAACGCTGCCTTTATTCTCAAAAATCTGAACGTGATTGATAAAATCCCTGCTGCCGATTTCGAAGTATTGCTGTTTCCACGCCAAAATTACTTTCTCGATTGCATCAACTTCCATTTCGGGAATTGTAAGATCATGGCGAGGTGAAAAACAGATGACTTTATTGAGGCCGCGTTCAGGTTTTAAAATAAAAAGCTCATCGCCGCCGGTTTGCTCCTGTACGTTATCCGTAAGCAATGAAGGAAAGTCGTTGTCGAAAACATAAACATCGGTATACTCCGGATTCTTTTCGCCATTTGCACGCGTGTTACCCGGGCACAGGTAGCAGGTTTTGTCATAATGCGGAAGATCCTCAATCGCGGCAACCTCCTGTTGTCCTTGCCAAGGTCGTTTGGCGCGATGCGGCGACACGAGTATCCACTCGCCTGTCAGCGGATTGAATCGACGGTGCGGGTGTTCGTCTCTATCGAAAACGCTGCTATTTATATCTCGATGTTCCATCCGAAATTGCGACTTTATAGTTCTTCAATTCAATATCAAACTTGTTCCTATAATCGTTGGCAAGCCGGTTGATCAGTTCATCTTCATGGCCAATTCTGACAAGGTTGATCGTACAGCCTCCAAACCCACCGCCCATCATCCTTGCGCCCAAAACGTAAGGATCATTGCGTACCGAATCTACCAGGAAGTCGGTTTCCTCACAACTTACTTCATAATCTTTGGACAATCCGTCGTGCGTTTCAAACATCAATGCGCCCAGTTTTTTAAAATCCTTTTGTTCGATGGCGGTAACGGCCTCAAGAACACGATTGATTTCCTTTACGACAAAATCACAACGTTTAAACAATACGTCCCCTAATTTGTCGCTAACAATTTCAAGATGCTTCGTTGTACAGTCACGGAACGATTTAACTTCCGGAAACTGCCCGTTAATAATCTGCAAACCTTTTTCGACTTCCTCCCGACGGTCATTATATCCTGAGGTCAGATGCTCGTGTTTGACATTGCTGTCGAGTAGCAGAATTGAATAATCCCCGAATCGGGCATCGTGATAATCGTATTCCAAGGTCAGGCAGTCGAGGCGGATCACCTGGTCCTTTTTGCCGAAAACACTTGCAAACTGATCCATAATGCCACACTGCACGCCTACAAATGTATGCTCGGCTTTTTGGCCGATAAATGCCAGATCCTTTTTGCTGATTTGCAAATTGAACATCTCGTTCATCGCAAAGCCAAATCCGCATTCGACCGCAGCCGAAGAAGACATTCCCGCACCAATCGGTATCGTACTTGTAAAAACCAATCGGAAGCCGCGCATTCCCTTATCCTTGATTTGCGCGACAACCCCCAAAAAATAATTCGTCCACATTTTCTCGGCCGGTACAGTTTCATCTTCAAGATCAAATTCAAACCGGTCTTCCAAATCCATCGATACCAATAAGCATTTTGAACCTTCAACTTTTGACACCGCAAAACACACATATTTGTCGACTGCAGCCGGCAAAACATAGCCATCGTTATAATCGACGTGCTCGCCGATGATGTTGATGCGTCCGGGTGACATGAAAATATAATCGGGTTCGGCCTGAAAGGTCTCGTTAAAAAAGTTTGCGGTTTTTTGAGCCAGATCGTTCATAAACAAAGATTTAACTGTTATTGGGCCAGTCGAATTTCCACACCGTTTTTTGGGAATACCGTTCGCCTTTTCGCAATATGGAATTCGGGAAATGCGGCTGGTTTGGCGCATCAGGATAATTCTGCGATTCAAAGCAGATGCCGCTATGCCTATGGTAATCAGATTCATGCTTCCCTTTGAATTTTCCAAACAAGTTTCCGCCGACGTAAATATGCAACGATGGCTGATCGGAAAATACAGTCAGCTGTAAACCATTTTCGGTGCTGCGAAGTGTTGCGGCCGGTTTTGTAATGTCGGCAATCACGAATGAATCGTCGATCTGGTCCGGAACGTTCCGCTCTACAGTAAAGTCAAATCCTTTCGAGGCCGCATCGATCAACCGTCCCGAGGGAATATTCGCCGTATCGATTTCGAGTATCGTATCGGAATTGATCTTCAGCAATTGTGCTGTCACGTCGCCATCATGTCCGTCAAGATTGAAATAGCTGTGCTGTGTCAGGTTCACGATTGTATCCTGCGACGAAATGGCTTCATACTCGACGATGATTTCGTTTTGATCGGTCAGGGTATAACGAACGACTACCTGCAGATCGCCTGGAAAATGTTCATCGCCATCGGGACTCAGATAGCCTAATTCAATCGACCTTCCTGAAACCGATTGAACATTCCAAAGCACTTTGTCAAATCCTTTGATACCGCCATGAAGTGTATTCGGTCCATTATTCGCATTTAGCTGATATTGCTTGCCGTTGATTTTGAATCGCCCATCTTTGATCCGGCCGGCATATCTTCCAATGGCTGCGCCAAAATGTGGAGGTGCGGGCAAGGTCGCGGCATTGATATAATCGTCGAGCTTATCAAATCCCAACACTACATCCACATGTTTATCGTCAATCGGAATTTTGAGCGATGTGATTGTGGCTCCGAAATCAATTACCTCCATGAGGATGCCATTGCCATTTGCAAGAAGGTACCGCATCACTTTAGAACCATCTGAAAGTGATCCAAATTCGGATGTTGATAGGCTTGAGCCCGCTCCTGCAAATTTATTGTCATCCATTTTGATTCAGTTAAGATTTAAGCAATCCGTCCGGAACTTTGAGTTCGCCTGTAACCGCATCGATTATACCGTTGCGTTCGTCTTCAATATTGGTTGCCTGGGTATAAACATCGCCGGCAATCGGTCTTTTTCTCAGTTCTTCTTTAAACAATTTTATCTGTTTTGCACGCTCATCGTCATCTTTAGGCCCACCATAATCGACAAAGCCAAAACCGCCCCATTCACTTACGACTAAAGGTACCTGTCTGCGGAAGAAATACGGATCGCCAACAACAAGCGGAAATGCGGCAACGCCTTCAAGTTTTCCGCTAACAAGCTGATCCAGCAATTCGGTCCACCTAGCAAGATCGGGTGTGTACAAATGTGCGGTCAACAAGTCTGATTTTAGTTTTCCTTCGTATGATACATGCTGCCAGCCGTCGTTATCGACAACCAAAAATTGCGGGTATGCGAGCTGCATATAATGATACATGTCCATTACATATTGACGTGTTTCAGGATTCGTTGCAATATCCTGGGCGCCCCAATCTTCATTATATAAGCTCCAGATCACAACCGACGGATGCGTACCGATTAATGCCAGCATACGAAATAGTTCGGCTTTGTGGTTTTGCCGGCTCCGCGTATTCGATATGTGCGGAGAAGGAACCTCCACCCACAGCAACATCCCCATTTTATCGGCAAGATTATAAATTCGGGGATCAACGCCTGCAATATGGATTCGTACCAGATTACAGCCCAATTTTTTCATTGCATGCATGTGAAGTTTGATTTCTTCATAGGTCGCAGCTCCCGGTTGGTAGAGAATTCCATCGAGATAAACGCTTTTATGATTGAGGTAAACACAGCTTCCGCGCGACTCGATCTTTCGAAGGCCGAAACGAGTTTCAATTTCAGCTGTATAACCGTTTGAATCGATTAGTTGGGCGACAAGGCGGTACAAGTGTGGTGATTCGGGCGACCACAATTTAGCGTTCGGAATTGCCATTACGACGCGCTGACGCCTTTGCCCAGCAGCAAGCACCAATGGATATTCGTCTATGGCAATTGGCTCCTCGGAATCTTGTATCCGATTATAGACTTTTAAACGGATAACATACTCACCAGGATCGTGGATACGGGTTGTAAGATTGAAGCGTACCAGATTATCCTCGACAATGCTGACCACGCCAACACGTGATCGAAGACGGTTACGTTCAACGGTTTCGAGCCAAATGCTCCTGACGGCACCTGAATTTGTCTGATACCATATTCCACCCCGTTTATACACGAAAGATTCCTGCTTGCCGCGCGGAACATCGGCATCCATAGAGTCCTGGATCCTAACGGTCAACCGATTATCGGGTTTGAGCAGCGTATCAGGAAGTTCGTATGAAAATGAGGTATATCCGCCGGTGTGTGCAGCTTCGCCATTGATTGTTTTCAAAGGAAAACCGTTGAGCCATACACGGGTCTCATATCCGCAGGCACCGAAAGTCAGTTGAAGCATATCGTGGGCATTGTCGCGTTGGGGAAGAGGAAAATCGCGTTCGTACCAAACCACGACCTTTTCGTGCCACGCTTTTTCATTGGTATGTTTTTTTGCCTCGGCAATATGCTGCTCGATTGTTCCCGGCCAGTTCGCAGTATCTTCAAAATTATGTGAGAGATGCCAGCCATCGTGGAGTCCACGGTCTTCCTGGTCAATTGAAAAACGCCATTCACCATCTAAGATAACCGATTCATTCGGACGGATCACCGCTCTTGGAAGCGGGTTTAAAAAATCATCCTCATCGAATGTTTCTTCTTTACTATTTGCAAGTCCGTAATTGGGGTGCAGGGGTTTTTCCATAAAAGTTCAGTTTAAAAAAACATTCCCGCTAATGCGGGAAAGTAATAAGTAACCTAAATTTCGGCAAATGCCATCTGATTTGCAACAACCTTGGCTTTTTTTTAAAACTAAGTTTTCATCGGATCGGCGTGCCTGATGGCATTGGTGTAGTATCGTGTTTAGTATACGGATCTCCGTCGTAATTCTCCGCGGCAGTTCCATTCGGGGCACTATATCCTTCGAGATTTTTGGCGGGCTTCTTTTTACCATCCAAATCACGCGCTTTATTTGCAGAAGTACTCATCGTGCTGGGTGAACCTGCGGTACGGCCTTCATTATCTGAAATTTTGCCGGCGCCGGTCGAATTTTCGTTGTTGGTCCTGTCACCGGCACTGGCAGCCTCAGTAGCACCAAATGATTCCGAATCGGCAGTTTCCGAAGTCGTGTCAACTGACTCTGAACCGGCTACTTCCGGGGTTCCGGCTGGCAGCGGATCGTTATTATTATCTTCGCAACCACTACAAGAAAGTGTGGTTACTGAAATCATCAGAAGGCAGGCCAGCGCTACAATAAATTTCGTTTTCATATTATCGTGTGTTTAATAATGTAAAGTTCGCAAACCAATATGCTAAACACTTATAAAATTCTAACTAAGATTTACAGGATTGCGGCAATTTGGAGTAAATGTTAATTACGGTAAAACCGTAAAATCGCGTTTTTGATTTGCCGTATCATTGTTGGGTATTCAACCAAGTATCCCTATATTCTATGTCCAGCTCGAAATTTTTAATTTTCAGGAATGCTTCTGCAGGTGATTACTTTTACCATTTGGTTTCGGCCGAGGGCGAAGTAGTCCTTCAAGGTCAAGGATATACCAAACCCGGCTGCCTGAAAGCCATTGCAGCGGTAAAGCAAAATGCAGGTTTTGACAGCAGGTATGACCGATGGGATGGCATTATCAGCTATTCATTTAAGTTGAAATCCGGGAATTGGGTAATAATAGGACGCAGCGAAGATTATACCAGTGCTGCCGCGCGTGAACGTGCCATTATCGCAGTAAAGCGCGATGCACCTAAGGCGCTGATTATCGAGATGGCTTAATTATTTTACAGGGAAAAACATAGTAAATACTGCGCCATTTCCGGGCGATGCGTCTGCTTCTATAAAGCCATTATGATTTTCCATTATTTTCTTGCAGATGGCAAGCCCTACCCCTGTACCGGAATATTCCTGCTTACCGTGCAGTCGTTGAAACACTTCAAAAATCTTTTCACGATATTGCG
Organism: Bacteroidota bacterium; assembly: GCA_023427845.1. Taxonomy (GTDB): domain Bacteria; phylum Bacteroidota; class Bacteroidia; order Flavobacteriales; family Flavobacteriaceae; genus Flavobacterium. Next base: position 16,918 of record JAEYZX010000019.1, on the reverse strand, counting down.
GGTCAAAGCCGATGCCATTGTCAGCAACGGCTATCTTATGATATTTAATTTTGTCCACTTCCACGATTTCGGATGAAACGGAAACTGTAAGATCGACATCCTGCCTTCTGTACTTGAACGAATTTTCAAGAATATTGACCAAAAGCTGGCAAATCTGTGTCGACACTGCATTTATAACCGGCAATTTCCCTTCGACTTTTAAATCAATCGGCTGTTCCAGTTCGGCCACCGCCTCGTCGAACATATCTGCCAGCGAAATTTTTTCTTTTTGCAGTTGGTCGGCATCCAGTCTGGAATACGACAGCAGATCACTAATAAGATTTTGCATTCGTTGCGCAGCGACTGTTATATTGCCGAAATATTGCTGCCCTTGCGGTGAAAAATCCTTTTCTTTTTCGAGGATCCTGCTGATGAACATCATGATTTTTCGAAGTGGTTCCTGAAGGTCGTGCGACGCGATAAATGCAAAAGAGGCCAGTTCATCGTTCTTACGAGCCAATATTTTGTTCATGTTTTCAAGATGAAGCGCAGCTTTTTTTTCGGCAGTGATATTTTTAGAGGTCATATTTACCGACCCGTTGACGATCTCAATTGCAGCCGTAAGCCAGAGTGATTCACCGTCCTGGATAATTTCAATTTCGTATTCGTCTGGCCGGCCGCTCTCCATAGCGGAGACCATTTTGTTGAAGACCCCATTTTCGAAGATTCCGGGATACACTTCCCTGCATGTTTTGCCGATAACATCGTCCGGAGTCAATCCGAAATTTGCCGGAACCTCCCAATTGGTATACGTGATTTTAAAATCGATAATTTTTCCCGCTTCATCACGTACCGGTTCGTAGCTCGCTATTCCGAAACGGGCTGAATTTAAAATCGAATCAAGAAACGATGATTTATAGTGATGATGTGGGTGTAGGTTATCTTTACTCATAGTATTGGGATATCTCCAAATTTAAAAAAAGTTGCCATCCGCAGCAAGTGGAGTTTCACATTTAAATGGCTGAATCATTAGTTGGTCAAACCGTGAATTTGGATGTTGTTCATTACTTATTTTTAACGCTTCCAGCCGGTGGATATTGAATTGTGCCTTTAATCTCTTCAATCTTTTCCCTGTCAAAATTCGGTAGCTGTATTTCATTTTTGGAAGTCCACTCGCTTACTTTCTGCGATACCTCTTCCGCCTTTTCGCTGACCATGCCTTTGTCGCGTGTCATATAGAGCGTCTGAGAAGGAAGCGCAAAATCGGTCCCGCTCGATTTGATGACATCCATAAACCGCAAAAACAGATCCTCGCGAACTTCCAGAAACACATCATAATTTGCAGTTTCGATATACGACCAGATCTCAATTTTCAGCTCGTTATCGCCAAAACCTCCAAATCGGACGCGCGCCGGATCGGGATTGACCATTGGGTGCGAATATAAAATCGACCGTAGTTCGACCAAAAGATAACGAATCTGATCCGGAGTGGTTTCGTATCGAAGCCGAATGACCGGGGCGAAAAGATGCCTTTCACGTGTCGCAAAATTTTCAATTTTATCAGATGAGAATTGTCCATTCGGAATGGTCACTACGGTGCGTTCGCCGGTTCGTATGCGCGTTGACCGCATTCCGATCTGCTCGACCGTGCCACTAACTTCGCCGACTTTACAGAAATCGCCTACCCGAATTGGCTGATCGGTGATTAAAGTCACGCTTCCAACGAAATTTTCGATCGTCTTCTGGGCGCCAAGAGCGAGCGCAATACCTCCTATCCCAAGTGCGGCAAGACCGGTTTTTACGTCAAAACCCAATGTTCCCAGGATAGCGATAGCACCCAATACCACGATGGCGACCTTTGCGGTACGGCGAAGAAACAAGATAACCGACAACGCCGAAAGCCGACCGCGTATCGTCATTTTTCTTTTGCTGAAATTACTGATAAAGTCGGTTAGACGCCAAAGAAAAATCGCCAGGGCCACCAACCCGACGATAATAGTGATGCCGCTCAACCGTTGGCGGATAATTATTGAAATTCCAATTTCCTGCGAAAACACAACATAGAGCCATACCGCAAAATACAACGTAAAAGGGAGCTCAAGCGCCTCGATAACTCCCGATGTTGGTTCGGTCCGGGCCTTTTTCCAAACCAAGCGGATCAGAAACTGTACAAGTGCGATGACGCTCCACGCGACCGCAAATGCCAATGCAATCAGCAATAGCACTGCGACCCAATGACCGACAGGAACGCCTGCAAACATTTTTTCCAACATCACCTCTGGCAAAATCCGATCCAGTATCCCTTCGTTCCCAACTTCAACACTGAGTAATGAATCGATAGTTGCTGATGAAAATTGCCACAATGGCTTGTCCTCGGATCCTGAATTTTCGATCAGCAGGTCAACCTGCTTGTTGCCAACGGTTATCGTGCCGCCAAGATCGACACCCGTGGGAAGATCGTCGTCGGTGCGGCCTGTCGACTGGTTGCTGACCCAGGAATAGGGCATCACATTCCCACCTTGGTCGAGTAACCGCTGAAAGACCTTAGCGATACGCTCCCGCTCCTGCAGACTTTGTCGGGACTTCTTCAATGTCAGATAACGGCTTGCACGCTGATAATTCTGATTGCCCAATGCTTTGATAAATCCGCTTAAGGTGCCACGTGGGGTATCGCGCCCAAGGGAATCAGCAGGAACTGCCGGCGTTGTTTCATTAGCAGGTGGCGATTCCGGAACGACCTGCGCCTGTGCAGCCACAGAAAAATTTAGTATGAAAGACCAAAACAGGATAAAACGAAAAAATATCATAATGTGCAAAATCTAAAATCATAATAAAGTTAAAATTTAAAATTCCGAATAACGATTTGTCTTATCATTTTAACGCGGATTTAAATAACATTATCAAAGCGAGGTTCTTCTTTTAATAACAAAAGCATTAACTTTAATATTGAAAAAAATAAAATTATGGCGGCAGTAAGAAACTTAAAAGCGAATCTGTGGTTCGATTCGAACGCGGAGGAAGCAGCTGACTTCTACACTCAAATTTTCAAAGATTCATCCATCGGAAGAAAAACTTTTTTCGGAAAAGAAGGATTTGAAATACATGGAATGAAAGAAGGGACTTTGATGACCATAGAATTTACGTTGAACGGGATGGAAATTATTGCACTGAACGGAGGACCTGTTTTTAAGTTCAGCGAAGCAGTTTCATTTGTAGTTCTTGTCGATTCGCAGGATGAGCTTGATTACTATTGGGATAATCTCAAAGAAGGCGGTGACGAGAGCGCGCAGCAATGCGGCTGGCTAAAGGACAAGTTCGGATTGTCGTGGCAGGTTGTTCCGGCATTTCTCAATGATTACCTTTCCGATCCGGATAAAGAAAAATCGAACCGGGTTTTGAAGGCGATGCTACAGATGAAGAAGTTGGACTTCGGTCAGTTACAAACAGCGTACAGTGGTAGTTTGAATCAATGATAATCATACAATTCTTCATTAAAATGCTGTAAACCCGCCGGGGATAATATGCCGAAATTTGATTTCAAGAATAAAAGCTATGAAAACAAGTAAACTACTTAAGACCTTTGCAGCGTCTGTCCTTATTGTATTTGCTGCTGCGTGCAAACAATCAAATGAGGGGCAGGACGTTGGAACAAATGTCGGCAACGGCGATATGTACAATGATCCAGGTAGTGGTAACACGGAAGATCATTCCGGACAAAACATCGGCAGCGACAATGACTCCACTACGGTTGACGGCCCGAAAGGTTCACCATCCAACAACTAATATATTTTTTAACAGGGCATGGTTTTGTTGGTTTTAACTGCCCGGAATAAGGACGCTTAAATGCGTCCTTATTTTTTTTCAATCCAAAAATAATATAACAATTCCGCCAGATTTTGTAAGCAAAAACCTCTCTACAAGAAATACATTTGAACAAGTGGATTATTCCGAGTATTAACCTTAAAACCCACCACAAAATGAAAACTGATAAACACTACGAGGAAAAAAAATCATATTCAAAAATAGATGCAACCGGTACAGATCCAAATCGCTATGCCAGCATTTCAAATCCTGAAGAAGCCGAAAAATATCGTACTCGATTGATAGACCATAGTTCAAAAAGCGTCATTCCAGGCCTAAATGTAAATGTGGGTACGATCGAGCGCATACTGATGGTGGCAGCGGGATCATATTTATTATATAAAGCACTTTCTACTGATAAAAAAAATATTAAACAAAGCATTGCCGGAGGCACAATGCTTCTTCGGGGAGTTTCCGGCTATTGCCCAATTTACGACGCGGTGGAGAGAAGTGGAAAACTTAAAGCGACCAATGTAAACATCCGCACAAGCGTAACAATCGACAGGCCTGTTGATGAAGTGTACGCTTTCTGGCGAAATCTTGAAAACCTTCCCATTATAATGTCCCATCTTAAGAAAGTTGAAGAACATGACCGTATCACATCAACATGGACAGCAAAAGGTCCGGGTGGTATTGGTCAGGTATCATGGAAAGCGCACATCCTAATGGATGAACCGGGAGAAATGCTGAGCTGGTGTTCACTTCCGGAATCAACACTTGATAATGCCGGCAAAGTACTTTTCAAGAAAATCGGTGAACACCAAACAGAGATTGATGTAACGATATCATATCACGCTCCACTGGGAATGGCAGGCGAAGCAGCAGGAAGATTACTAAATCCGATGTTCGAATCGATTGTAAAAAAAGATATCGAAAGCTTAAAGAGCGTCCTCGAAACGGATATGCCGTCAATGGCGTACTAACAGTTTTAAATTGGTTGAAAAACACTGAATCCGGGATGATTCGGTGTTTTTCTATTTGTAATTTATAGTATAATGGCAAAATTTTTCACAAAAGACTCGCTTAAAACAGGATTCAAATTGATGAAGCAAACGGTGCAGGGTTTTACAGAAGATCGTGCAATGAAATTGAGTGCGTCGCTTTCGTACTATACCCTATTTTCGCTGGCCCCGCTACTGTTACTGCTAATCTCACTCGCCGGAGCGCTATTTGGTCGCGATGCGATTCAGGGTGAAGTCTTCGGACAAATAAACGGGTTGCTCGGAAACGAAGCAGCTGCCCAAATCCAGGAAATCATAAAAAACATGGAACTTTCCGGAAAGACTACGACAGCTGTAGTGATTGGTGCGGTAACATTGCTTGTGGGAGCAACAACGGTTTTTGCCGAGATACAGGATTCAATAAATATGATTTGGAAGGTCAAAGCCAAACCAAAACGCGGGTGGCTGAAATTGATCAAAGACCGACTGTTATCGTCTTCTCTTATTGTTGGACTCGGCTTTCTTTTAATTGTTTCGCTGATTGTGAACGGAGCCGTTCTTGCGCTGAACGAAATGTTGCAGGGCTATTTTCCGGATGTCGCAATTATCATCTTCCAGATCATAAACGTAGTCATCAGTTTCGCGGTGATTACCGTGCTTTTTGGAGTCATCTTCAAAGTATTGCCCGATGCGAAAATTGCGTGGAAAGACGTTCGTGCCGGAGCATTTTTTACTGCTTGCCTGTTTATGCTGGGACGATATCTGATCGGAATATATATCGAAACAACAAGCACCGGATCGGCATATGGCGCTGCGGGATCCCTGATCATAATATTGGTCTGGGTCTATTATACGGCTGCCATCCTGTACTTTGGAGCCGAGTTCACCAGGGTTTATGCCGATCATATTGGCGCGCGGATCGAACCAGCCGAATACGCCGTTTACGTTGAAGAGCACGAACGCGAACGCGACGTGGATGTGATTCCGCCCTCGGAACGCCAGTAATTAGCTGGCAGATCAGAACTTACAGAAGGCGGCAAAATGCTGTCTGGATATAACTATAAATTATATAATTATGGATACCAAGCACAACCCAATCAGGGAAGATCAGGCAAACAATATCAATCCCAGAGAGATTGGTAAAGATCATCCCGGAAAAGATTTAAAAGCGCAGGAAAAGGTCGATATCAAAGAAAGCGAACTCGGCCGCGAAACCAGCCAAATGCCTGCCGACGAACATATTGAACCTCGCACCTCTCAAATTGACGAAGGTACAAAGCAGATGCGTCAGTCGGACGATAAAGAACTGGGTGAGCCGATGGAATCAGATTCCGAAACCGCAGAAGGAAAGGGTGACGCTGGTTATAACAATGACCAAAGCGACGCCGACTGGGATTCGGAAGCCAACAAATTATAGGTTTACTTTCTCAGGTTCGCCTCGTAGGTAGCAATCCATTCTTCCGGTGTAACTCTGGAAACAAGTTCACCGATCAAATCAAACGGAATCAATTCGGGTTTCTTGAACCGTATGCAGCTTTTTCCCATATCGAGTTTTGAACTCGTATGTTTTGGCCATTCCTGTTCGAACCAATCAAGAAGTTCTTTGTTGGCGTAAAGCGACATATGATACAACGCAATAAAATTCTTTTGCGATGCAAGACTTATAAATGGCAATGCCTGCTTGGGATCGCAATGGTAACCGGGCGGATATAGTGAATGAGGAACCACAAAGGTTATCATTCCGTAGCTCATTCCCTCTTGAAATCCCGATGGAAGATTTTCAACAATAATGTGACGCAATTTAGTCATAGCGGCTTTTCTGTCTTCGGGCAATGAAGCAAGATAAAGTTCGGGAGTTGTTTCTGTAGATGTCATGGCTTTTTATTAAGTCAAAAATAGTTAAAATGTAAATTCTAAAATATGAAAAATATCTTCTTAATAATGGTGCTGCTTCTTACTTTTCAGCTGCGTGGCCAGGAAACCGACGGAATTGTAGAACCTGTAACAAAGCCTGAAGTGTCAGAAACAGAATCCGCCAAAGCAAAATCTAAGGATAAGATCAGGCAGGATATCAAGAAACGTCGTACACAGCGCCGTAGTGAAATGGCCAAAGCAAAAAAAAAGATTGAAAAAAGGGTTAAAAAAGAAGAAGCCATAAAAAATAACTAATTTTAGATAGATTTTTAATAGAAATATATTCCCACCATGAAAGTTATTCTGCTAGCTGTAATGATATTATCATTGACGTCGGCCGCCGCTCAGTTAAAAATTGTAAAACATACCGACGGAAACGTACGGCTGAACAGTGAATTGGCGACGCCTAAGAAAACATCCGATTCAAAACCGGGTGTACTTATACTTCCGGCATGGAAAGGAATTACCGCCCACGAACGTGAAACCGCTGCCCGACTATCCGAATTGGGCTATTATGCTCTGGTTGCTGATATCTATGGTGAAGGAAATTATCCGACAAATACAAAGGAAGCGGGAGAAAAATCGGGCTATTTCAAAAAAAATTATACGGAATATCAAAAACGGATTCAACTAGCATTGGTTCAATTAATTCAAGCCGGTGCATCGGCAAACAATCTAGCGGCCATCGGGTACTGTTTTGGTGGGACAGGTGTACTGGAAGCGGCCCGTGCCAATCTTCCATTTCAAGGAGTCGTATCAATTCACGGCGGGCTGGGAAAAGATGCAGCACGGCCAAACAAACTCATCACGACAAAAGTTCTTGTACTACATGGCGCTGATGACCCGTACGTACCACAACAGGAAATCGATGCATTCCAACAGGAAATGCGTGATGCTAAAGCCGATTGGCAAATGATTTACTATGCCGATGCCGTACATGCGTTTACCGAAAAATCGGCCGGAACCGATAAATCAAAAGGCGCCGCATATAATGAAAAAGCCGACAAACGTTCGTGGGAACACATGAAGTTGTTTCTTGACGAGATTTTACGCAAGTAAATTTCGCGGAATACGACTCGTTTCTGATTTTTTGTTAGTTTTATCGCATAAACCAAACATCAACCGACTAAATGTCACGGAATTCGGTTCGCGAAGACAAAACCTGCCTCAACTGCTTCCATGTAGTCGAAAAGCGATTTTGCCCAAACTGCGGACAGGAAAACATCGAAACGCGCAAAACATTTCACCATCTTTTCGTCCACTTCTTCGAAGACCTGACGCATTATGAAAATGCGTTTTGGAAAACGATACGAAACCTGATTTTAAAACCGGCGTCGCTTACAAAGGAATATCTATCCGGCAAAAGAATGTCGTATCTGGCACCTTTCAGACTGTATATATTTATAAGTCTTGTAACGTTTTTCCTGGTTTCCGTGCTTCCCGATAAAGACGGTAGTAATTTTGTAAAAGTAAACGAGACTGAAGAAGAAATTGATGCCGTTGGCCAGCCGGCACCTGACAGTTTAAAGGTTTCAAAAAATTCTTTTGAAATAATGGGCCTAAGGAGCGTTGCACAACTTGATTCGTTACAGCGACATGGCGGTCAAGATGATAAACTGCCTACCCCGGTCTACATCGTCGTTAAAAAAATGCTTATTGTAATCGAAAAAAATACAAAGGAGGAACTCGTGACCGAGTTCAAAGAATCCTTTATCCGCAATTTCCCTAAAGTTCTCTTTATTTATATGCCGCTGTTTGCATTCGTACTGTGGATTTTCCAGGATAAAAAGAAGTTTTATTATTTCGACCACGGAATCTTCACGCTTCATTATTTTTCATTTTTACTTTTAGGTTACCTTTTGCTCTCCATCTGCGCAAGCTTTTTTCTGATGATCGAGACAATACCCGGAACCGGTATACTGCTTGGGATAATTCAATTTGTAATGTGGATCTACATGCTCTACTATTTTTTCCCGGCGCATCACCGCTTCTACGGGGAATCTCGCATAATGACGATTTTCAAAGGCAGTGTTATGTTTATGATAAACATGTTTTTTATTACCGTGATTCTGCTGTTATTTGCAATCTATACTTTTATAAACATACACTGATGAACCATATAAAAACCATAGTTCTTTTTATTGCGATCCTTCTGAATTTCTCGTGCAAAAGTGCGAAAGACCAAGAACCAAAAACGGCCGACATTACGAAATACGTAAATACGATTACTGCGGCCGACCTTAAAAAGCATCTTATAATTGTAGCGGGAGATGAAATGGAAGGCCGCAATACGGGATCGCCGGGGCAAAAGAAAGCCGGAAAGTACCTGATCGGCCAATATGAGGCGAACGGAATTCCATTCCCAAAAGGCGCGGATAATTATTATCAAAATATCCCTGCTTCTTTTTTCGTACGTGCCAAAGGTGAAGTGCTTCCGGATTCCGAAAATATTTGGGCCTTTATTGAAGGTACTGAGAAGCCCGACGAAATAGTGGTATTGTCGGCGCACTATGACCACGTTGGAATGAAAGACGGCGAGGTTTATAATGGTGCCGATGATGATGGATCCGGAACTGTGGCAATGCTCGAAATGGCACAGGCGTTTGCGCAGGCAAAGAAAGATGGCGTTGGACCCAAAAGATCAATACTGATTTTACACTTTACAGGTGAAGAACACGGACTGCATGGCTCGCGATTCTATTCCGAGAATCCGATTTTTCCGCTTGCGAACACGGTTGCTAATGTCAACATCGACATGATTGGCCGACGCGATTTGCTGCATCCCAATACCAATAATTATGTTTATGTTATTGGCGCCGACCGGTTGTCGACCGATCTGCACAATATTGTAGTTGCCGCCAACGAGAAACAAATCGGCTTGGATCTTGACTTTAGGTTCAACGACGTAAACGACCCGAACCGCTATTACTTCAGATCGGATCATTATCATTTTGCGAAACACGGAATTCCATCGGTGTTTTTCTTCAATGGTGTGCATGAGGATTATCATAAACCCACCGATACCGAAGATAAGATCGAATACGATGCGCTTACAAAACGCACAAGGCTTGCGTTCTTGACCGCGTGGGAAGTGGCGAACCGCAATGAAAGACTGGTGGTAGATAAAAGCGGGAAATAATTCTTGCCGCGAATTAATGACAAAATAAAAGCTTGGCCACGAATTCACACTAATTTCCAAAATCATAATCCAGTCGACTATTAATCTCGGGAAATTGTAGACAGTGAAGTTTAATAAAACTCAACTGTGTAAAACCTAAAAAAATTCGTGTAATTCGAGTAATTCGTGGCAAAAACCAGTACGTGGCTAAATCGTGGCTAAATCTTAAAACGGTTTTTCAGCGTTGACGATCTGGATTTTGCCAACGGGCACATTCAGGTCGTGGTCCTGATTGATGTGCACTCCCAACACAGTTAACGGGATATCCGGCGAGCCGTCGCCAGTGGTTTGGATTTCATGGACGATCTCTTCAAAATCCTTTGGATTCAATATAATGATGTCGCCTTCATTGACTTTGTGCGTGATGACGTAGTCGCGTAGTAGCGGGAAAGTAATCTTTGTTCCGATGGGAATTAATTGTGACATAATCGCTGGTTTAGTTTATTCTAATTTAAAACTTTTACGGCGATTTGCAGATGCTTTTAAGTTTTAATTAGCTTAGGGCTGGTACTTAAATCCGGCTTTGAATTCCTTCAGCAATGAGTCGGAAAAATAGAATGCCGAATACGAATCGCTGAGTTCCTGGTTGGTCTGTTTAAATTCGGCCAGTTTCGCGCTGTAGAGTTGCCGCTGCGTTTCAGTCAACAGCTTTCTATAGTCGTCTTCCTGGCGGATCAATGTTTTTACAAACAGAGCCGTATCCCGATCGTCCTCACTTACGATCATTCGTTGGTAGATAGGCAATAATTCGCGGTATTGATCGATGAACAATTGTTTGAACTGCGGATTTTGCTCGTCGGTGTAATTTACGATGGCATACGTAATTTTACCCTTGGTTTGCCAGAAAGCAAGTTCGCCGCCCTCCCCCATTTTGTTGAAATTCTGCATCATCGCAACCTTATACTGGAGTGCTTTATCGATATGGGCAGGTGTTTGCGCAATCAGGAATGCCGGAAGAAACAATAATAAAAATAGAAGCTTTTTCATGATAATGTGATTTGCGTGACGGATGGAAGCGGCATCCTTTTTAACCCTTTCAGAGTTTTGAACTCTGAAAGGGTTGAAAAGATACAGCGAACAGCCGGACGGCTTGAATACGTTCAATTATTGTACCGGCATGATAAGCCGACGCCCAAAAAAACAAATATAAAACATTCAAACAAAAAAAAGCCCTGAGTTTCCTCAAGGCTTTGAAATCTGGGTGGATGACCGGGTTCGAACCGGCGACCCTCGGCACCACAAACCGATGCTCTAACCAGCTGAGCTACAACCACCGTGTTTTACGAGTGCAAATATATTGCAAAAGTTTTCGATTCCAAACAAAAGCAATGAAAAATTACATCAAATTTCCTAAGCTGTTGACCGCCACATACCTCTCGGCCGTAAAGCCTTCGCCATACTCTGTGCCAATGAGGCGGCCTAGGTCCTGCGCGCGGTAGTGCAGGCTGTCGAGGAAGTTTTTTGTCGCTATCGGAGTCTGCGGTTCATCAGTTCCGGGTTTATAAAATTGCGATCCGTATGCCATGATGGCTTCGATCTTTTTGTCGATGAAACCGGTAACATCTACGACGAAATCGGGTTCGATGTTTTTCCATTGGATGTAATGATACACAACTTTCGGGCGGTGCGCTTGTTGCGATGCGCCGTCATACTGCGTTTCGATTTTAATCAATCCCGATAAGAAACACGAATCTGAAACCAGTTTACTGGCTTTCCCATGATCGATGTGACGGTCGTCGATTGCATTGCACAAAACGATTTCGGGTTGGTATTTACGGATCATCCTGATTATGGCAAGCTGGTGTTCTTCGTCATTCACAAAAAACCCGTCGCGCATATTGAGGTTTTCCCTTACCGAAACGTCGAGGATTTTTGCTGCGGCCATGGCTTCAATGTCACGGATTTCAGCCGTACCGCGTGTACCGAGTTCACCGCGCGTCAAATCGATGATGCCAACCTTTTTACCAAGCGAAATTTCCTTTGCGAGCGTTCCCCCGCAGCCGAGTTCTACATCATCGGGATGGGCGCCAAACGCCAAAATATCAAGTTTCATAATATCAGTTTTTTCATCGTCATCGATTTGTTGACGGTTTCTATAAATTCCTTTTCGGGAACGCTGTCTTTTGTGATGCCGCATCCCGAATAAATTATGGCCGCTCCGTCGCGGATCTGCATGCAACGCAAATTTACGTACAGATCGGTTTCGCGGTCATCGGTCGCGAAATCTTTGTTCAATTCGCCTAGGTAACCCGTATAATATTCGCGGTTGTAACCTTCATTGCGCAGGATAAAATCTTTTGCGGTAATTTTCGGCAGTCCACAAACAGCCGGCGTCGGGTGCAGTACGGAAACTACTTCTCGCAAAGTGGAGTTTTCGTTCAGTATGCCTTCAATATCGGTTTTGATGTGGAGCAGATTCCCCGCCTGTACCGTATACGGACTCGACACTACCACCTCCGATGCAATCGTGCGGAGATTGTCGAGAATGAACTCGGTTACGAAATGCTGTTCGTCTTTTTCTTTTGAGGGCCAGTGTACATCGGTCGTGCCTTCAAATTTCTGGGTTCCGGCAAGCGCTACGGAATAGAATTTATTAGCATTCGCCTTTAATAATCGTTCAGGCGTTGCTCCTATCCACATCCCGATTTTGGGATGATACCAGCAGTAGGTCATCGCCGACGGATAGCCGTTTACCATTTGTTCAAAAACCGGCACGACATCAAACTCGGGCACCGCAACCGATTCTTTTCTTGACAGCACCACCTTACTGAAAAACCCTTTTTCAATCGCATCAATGGCGCTTTGGACCATATCTTCAAACTTTTTTCCGGCATCGGAATCTGTATTTCCGGTTAGTCGCGATGGCTTAGTTCCATTTGCAAATACCATAGCGGCGGTATGCACTTCCGAAAATGGTTCAGGGAAAAGTATGATGCGGTCACCGTCAAACGGAGCCATGACAAAACCAACTTCGGTAAAATCCTCGGCAAAATACAGATGATCGTTCTTCTGGAATATCCCAACCAATTGTTTTTCGCCGGGTTTGCTGTAAATCACAAAGGGCAACTGCTGTTCCTGCTGCTGCTTGACGCGTATGAAAAAGTCTGTCATAATTTTCTTTTTGGGATCACCATATTGGTAAGTTTGCAGAGCGAAATAAGATGGTCCTGTTCGTCGGTGATCCTGATTTCCCACAGGTGCAGACTGCGGCCTTTGTGGACAATCCGTGCGGTCGCGGTGACAAACCCTTCGCGTTTGCTTTTTAAATGGTTGGCCGATAATTCGATACCGACGACATCCTGTTTATCCGAATTCACAAAAAGCATCGAAGCTGCACTTCCGACACTTTCAGCCAAAGCAGCCGACGCACCACCGTGCAAAAGTCCCATTGGCTGGTGCACTTTCGCACCTACGGGCATCGTGGCCACAAGATAATCATTGCCTACATCGGTATATTCTATTTGGAGTGTCCGCATCAGCGTATTGTCACTTATGCGGTTCAGCATTTTTAACGTCTTATCTTTATCTATCATTACAATCGATTATCCCGTAAAATTACCAAAATAAAAGACGGCAGCCAACGAACTAATTTGTAAAAATTTTCGTTTATTTGGTTCGTATTGCCAATTAATTCAACTAGTATATGCGCAGTTTTAGTATCCTGATCCTCATTGGTTTCCTCATTACAATTTCATCGTGCCGAAGTGATTTCGATTTCGAAACTAGTACAGGCGGACTCGAATTTTCTCGCGACACGGTTTATCTGGACACCGTTTTCACAGATATAGGATCAAGCACATATACGCTGAAAGTATACAATAGAAGCGATAAGGACATTTCAATCCCAACGATACAGCTCGGCCGCGGACTCGATTCAAAATACCGGATGACGATTGACGGATTGCAGGGCAATGAAGGTAAAATCTTCAACAATGTCGAAATGCTCGCAAAGGACAGCCTGTATATTTTCATCGAAACTACGGCAAACATCGCAGATGCAAATCCGTCCGATTTTTTATATACCGATCAAATTCTGTTTAATCCCGGTTCGAACCTTCAGACGGTAGAACTGGTGACATTGATTCAGGATGCAGTGTTTCTGTACCCACAGGAACTCGATGAACAAGGAACATACGAATCGATAATGATTGGCGATGATTCCGTTTACGGATTTGTGCTCGACGAAGCCGATCCGATAAACGGCAATGAATATGAATTTACCGCCGAGAAGCCTTATGTGATCTATGGGTTCGCTGCTGTCGCAAGTGGCAAACAACTCAATATTGCGCCCGGTGCACGAATACATTTTCATGCCGAATCAGGGATAATTGTCGGCAGTGGCGGAAGCATAAATGCGGTTGGAGCCCATTCGGATGATACCGATCTAATGGAAAACGAAATCATTTTTGAAGGCGATCGTCTTGAACCGATTTTTTCCGATGTACCGGGACAATGGTTTGGGATTTGGCTCTCATCGGGCAGTACGGGGAATTTCCAAAATGTCACTATAAAAAATGCGATGGTCGGGATGTTGGTCGAAAATAACGCAGCAACCGTAACTATAAAGGATACCCAAATTTACGACTGTTCGAATTTTGGGATTCTTGGCCGAAATGGAACCATTAACGGCGAAAATGTAGTGATAAACTCGGCCGGTGTTGCAACATTCGCCGGTACACTTGGTGGCAGCTATGATTTTAAACATTGTACATTCAACAATAACTGGTCGAGTTCGCAACAATTTGCCGTAGTTCTAGAAAACTTTGTGCAGACAGACTTAGGCCCTGAAATTTTTCCGTTGACGCATGCTTCGTTTTCGAACTGCATCATTTGGGGTTCCAATCAGGTTGAACTGTTATTGAACCGCGCTCAGAACAGTACAGCGGCCAACTGGCCGGCAACTCCCATATTCCACAAGTGCCAGATCAAATTCAATAATACGCAGCTCGAAGCGCTTGATGTTTACGGTTTCATTAACGATGCTTCCGAAATTCTGAAAAACGGCAATCCTGATTTTCTGAACGTCAACAACAATCAACTGCAAATTGGTCAGGAGTCGGATGCGATTGGTTTTGGTGATCCTGATATTTCGGCGATGGTGCCATTCGATTTACTCGACACACCTCGTACATCATCCGATCTTGGAGCTTACAAAGCAATTGTTTTCGAGGACTAAATTTTAGCAATATCTTATTTATCGCGGGTTGCGTTTTGGCGATAATTAGCCTAAATTTGCAACACACAACAAAATACACTCCCAATGATTCATTTCTTCGGAAACGAAAGTCAAACCGTATTTGCCGTACAGTCGCAAAACGAACTTTCGGCAGAAACCACTTCAAAGTTAAACTGGCTTTTTGGTAACGCTCAAAAAATAGAGAAATCCGTCCTGACGGATTTTTTTGTTGGTCCGCGTGCCGCCATGGTTACGCCCTGGAGCACCAATGCGGTTGAAATAACGCAGAACATGGCAATCGATGGCCTGATTCGGATTGAAGAATTTGAAAGGGTTTCGGAAGATTTCACCGATTTCGATCCGATGCTTTCACAGAAATACAACGCTCTTGACCAGCATATTTTCACAATAAAATCGGAGCCGGCGCCAATTATCGAGATTGACGACATTTCCGGATACAATCAGTCCGAAGGACTTGCCTTGAGCGACGAAGAAGTCGATTACCTGAATAACCTTGCGGCAAAACTCGGCCGCAACCTTACCGATTCGGAAGTCTTCGGTTTTTCGCAGGTAAATTCGGAGCACTGCCGACACAAAATCTTCAACGGAACATTTGTAATTGACGGTGAAGAAAAACCATCCTCGCTTTTCAAATTAATCAAAAAAACATCGGCCGAAAATCCGAACGACATTGTTTCGGCTTATAAAGATAATGTCGCGTTTGTAAAAGGACCGCGTGTGCAGCAATTCGCACCAAAATCGGCCGACGGACCTGATTTTTACGACACTGCAGATTTTGATTCGGTAATATCACTTAAAGCCGAAACGCATAATTTCCCAACCACTGTTGAGCCTTTCAATGGCGCGGCAACGGGTTCGGGTGGCGAAATACGCGACAGGCTTGCGGGCGGCCAGGGTTCATTGCCACTTGCCGGAACCGCGGTTTATATGACTGCGTATTCCCGTTTGGATGGCCGAAAATGGGAACTCGGAATGGAAGAACGCAAATGGCTTTACCAAACGCCGCTGGACATTTTAATAAAAGCATCAAACGGTGCATCCGATTTCGGTAATAAATTCGGACAGCCGCTAATTACAGGTTCGGTTTTGACATTCGAACATGAAGAAGCCAACCGGCGATTGGGTTATGACAAGGTAATCATGCAGGCAGGCGGAATTGGTTATGGCAAACTCGACCAATCGATAAAAAAGAAACCGCAACAAGGCGACAAAGTGGTAATACTTGGAGGTGAAAATTACCGGATCGGAATGGGTGGCGCTGCGGTGTCATCGGCAGATACGGGCGAATTCAGCACAGGTATTGAACTCAATGCGATCCAGCGGTCAAATCCCGAAATGCAGAAACGTGCGGCGAACGCGATACGTGGACTTGCAGAAAGCGACAACAACCCAATCGTTTCGATTCACGATCATGGCGCGGGCGGACACCTGAATTGCCTTTCGGAACTGGTTGAAGAAACAGGAGGCTGCATCGATCTGGATATGTTGCCAGTGGGCGATCCGACACTTTCGGCAAAAGAAATCATCGGAAATGAAAGCCAGGAACGAATGGGCCTTGTTATCGGTAACGAAGGCATCGACAAATTAAAGCGAATCGCGCAACGTGAACGTGCTCCATTATATGAGGTTGGTGAAATTCTCGACAACCACCGTTTTACTTTCGAATCCAAAACCACAGGCGATAAACCAATGGATTTTGCGCTCGAGGACATGTTTGGAAGTTCACCGCAGGTCGTAATGCAGGACATTACCATCAACCGCAATTATGCCGAACTTGATTATTCGCAGGAAAACCTAAAGGAATATCTCGAACAGGTACTCCAACTCGAAGCCGTTGCATGCAAGGAT
>JAEYZX010000015.1 GCA_023427845.1 Bacteroidota bacterium | reverse complement strand
ACCCGATAATTATTGGGGACTTCCGGGTTTAATTCTTGAAGTCAACGACGGAAAGACAATCCTTCTATGTTCGAAAATCGTGATGAATCCTAAAGAAAAAGCGACAATCAAAGCACCTACAAACGGGAAAGTAGTTACGCAGAGTGAATACGATGAAACGGTAATCAAGAAAATGGAAGAGCTGCAACAGCAATATGGTGGCCAGGGCAGCAGAATACGCATTGGCGGTTAAATAGTAGTGTTCCATCGATGAAAAAACTCTTTACTGCCTTATTTTTTTGTATTTGTACGTTTGCGTATTCCCAAAACATCCGCCTCGACGGAAACATTCTCGACAATGAAGGCAATCCGCTTGAAATGGCAAACGTGATGGCGGTAAACGTCGCAACAAACGGCATGGATGCGTATGCAATCACCAACGACAAAGGAAAATTCCTGCTGAACCTTAAAGCGAATTCAACTTATAGCATTAAAGTCAGCTACCTCGGAATGCAGAATAAGGAAATCACGGTTACGACGCAATCCGAAAACATCACGCAAGACATCACGCTTGAACCCGGCGGAATCGAACTCGATGGCGTCGAAATCGTACGCGAGATGCCGGTGTCGATCAAAGGCGATACGATAATCTACAATGCCGACTCATTTACATCGGGTACCGAACGCAAGCTCGAAGATGTGCTCAAAAAACTTCCCGGCGTGCAGGTAAACGCCGACGGAGAAGTCGAGGTTGAAGGAAAACGCGTTTCGAAGCTGATGGTTGAAGGAAAAGATTTCTTTGACGGCGATACGAAACTCGGCGTACAGAATATTCCTGCCGATGCAGTCGATAAAGTCCAGGTGCTTCGCAACTACAATGAAATCGGTGCACTCAAAGGCGTCGAGAACAATGAGGAAAGCATTGCGATGAACATCAAACTCAAAGAAGGCAAGAAGAACTTCTGGTTTGGCGATGTGACCGCGGGAATAGGCGTTGCACATGAAGACACGCGATTTATCGCAAACCCTAAACTTTTCTATTACAATCCCGACTTCAGCGTCAGCCTATTGTCGAATTTCAATAATATCGGCGAATTGCCACTAACCGCGCAGGATTATTTCAAGTTCAGCGGCGGATTCCGGAATATGATGAAAAAAGGCGGGACAAATTTTAATGTTGCATCAAACGACCTCGGAATTTCATTGATGCGCAACAACCGCGCAAAGGAAATCGACACACAGTTCGGCGCGACGAATTTCTCCTACAACGTAAGCAAAGCCTGGACGTTAAGCGGTTTCGCAATCGTTTCGTCGTCACAAACCGAAATGGAAACCAAATCGCAGTACGAACTTCTCGAAGACGGAAGCGGCGAGATACGAAACGAACTGACCCACCAGAAAAACAACCTTGGCCTTTTCAAACTCAGCTCCAGTTACAAACCAAATCCCGCTTTCCAGTTCGATTATGATGCGCTCGTCAAAACATCGTCGCAGGATGAAATCAGCGGTATTTTCTCTGAGCGCTATCCCGACGCTTCACAAAGCCAGGTACTGACAATCGGGAAAGAACAATCTCCGTTATCGGTGAATCAAAATCTCAGCATGTATTTTACACACAGCGATAAAAACGTTTTTGCGTTTGAAATGCAGCATTTGTACAACAACGAAGATCCGTTCTACAATCCGGATCTTGGCGTGAATCCGTTTCCTGAACTCGCCGGAAGCAGTCTTGGCATCATCCCTCAGGATCGCTTCAATTTGCAGCAAAGAAGGTTTGTGACCACAAATAAACTCGACGCAAAACTCGATTATTACTATATGGTCACGCCAAAAAGCAATATCAACGTGACGCTCGGCAATACCTATTCGTATCAGAATTTCGATTCGTCGATCTTTCAGATACTCGACAATGGAAGTACGAATCCGCTGAACGAAAGCACTTCAAACGATGTCGTCTACAATTTCAACGATGCATTCGTCGGGTTTCATTATAAGTTCATGACCGGAAAGTTTACATTCAACCCCGGTTTCAGCATCCATGCGTATTCAATGATCAATGAGCAGCTTGGAAGCGAAACCAAAGAAAACTTCTTCCGCATACTGCCCGATTTTTATGCGTTGTACCAAATCAAAAAAGCAGAAACGCTGACGTATAATTTTGCGATCACAAACGATTTTACCGATATCGGCCAACTCGCCGAAAACTTTATCATCAGCAATTACAGCAGTCTTTTCCGCGGAAACCGGAATCTCGAAAACGCGACGTCGCAGGTGCATTCGCTTCGCTATTTCAAATACAACATGTTCAATTTCGAGAATATTTTTGCGAACGTCAATTACACACGCCGCACCGATGCCGTAAAATCGAATGCGTTTTTCGACGGAATCAATCAATTCTCCTCGCCGGTGAATTCAAATTTTGCCGATGAAACGCTTACAGGCGCCGCAAATTACGGACGATCGTTTCTTAAGTTTTATAAGGCATCGGCAACGGTTGCGGCCAATTGGGCAAAGTACCACAACATCCGAAACGGCGAGCAGTTCACGTCCGAAAGTTTTACGCAAAGCTATACGGTGAAAGCCTCGACGAATTTTAAAAATGTGCCCAACATCGAATTTGGATACAATTTTATGGTCAACAATTATGAAGACCGGAAGTTCTACACCGACCGCCCGTTTGTGAACATCGACTATTACTTCCTCGAGAGCTTTTCGTTTGAAGCCCAATACGACTTTTATCATTATACGAGCAGCGACCGATCGGTTGACAATGAATACGATTTTCTGAACGCGAGCCTGATTTACCAGCGCACCAAGGCCAGCCACTGGGAATACAAAATTGGCGTGACAAACCTGCTGAACACAAAATCACTCAACGACGACAGTTTTTCACAATTTGCCACACGCACGTCACAATACATTGTGCAGCCACGGTATATTATTTTTTCGTTGAAGTATAATTTGTAGGCGGAAAAATTCCAATACTGAAATTCCAAATTCCAAGTGGCTGCAGTCTTTTTGTTCGGAATTTTCTTTATTGAAGCCATTCCGGCAGTACGCTGCAAGTTTCTTGAAATGTTTTTTGTTTAAACGGTCCTGTTGCGGCTCCCGCTGGTCGCCGCACAAAACCTAAAACAATAAAACATTTCCGCAAAAGCTTTCCGCTTCCATCCGGGCTAGGGCAATCGTAGTAGAAATTAGGTGGTAGGTTTAGATTTGCAAAAATCACATGTGCTTAATGCAACTACGTAACATTCAGTAAGTTACATGACAACCTTGGAGGTCTTAAAACCTCCGAGGTATAAATATCAAGATATGGTTGTTACCGGGCCAATAAATTGTAAAAAAAAACCGCAACATTATCTGCTGCGGTTTTTGCTGTAAGCTGTAAGCTGTAAGCTGAACGCTACTAAATCCCAAAAGCTTGCTTCACCTTATCCACATAATCGAGCTTTTCCCACGTAAACAATTCAACCGATACCGTTTTTGTTTCGCCGCCGGGCGCCCGGAAAGTCTTCGACACCGTTTCAGGTTTGCGTCCCATGTGTCCGTAAGCTGCGGTTTCACTATAAATAGGATTTCTTAGCTTTAAACGTTGTTCAATAAAGTACGGGCGCATGTCGAAAAGTTCTTCCACTTTCTTTGCGATCTCGCCATTGGTCATGTTCACTTTTGATGTTCCGTACGTTTCGACAAAAATCCCCATCGGTTTGGCAACCCCAATCGCATACGAAACCTGTACCAGGATTTCATCGGCAACTCCGGCCGCAACAAGGTTTTTCGCAATGTGTCGCGTTGCGTAGGCTGCACTTCGGTCAACCTTGCTCGGGTCTTTACCTGAAAATGCACCACCACCATGTGCGCCTTTTCCGCCATACGTATCAACAATGATTTTTCTTCCGGTGAGTCCGGTGTCGCCGTGCGGCCCGCCAATCACGAATTTCCCGGTCGGGTTGATATGGTAGTTGATCTGGTCGTTGAACAAATGTGCGTACTGCGGATTTTTCGCAATGATGCGCGGGATCAATATTGAAATAAGATCATTTTTGATTTTCTCGAGCATCGCACTTTCCTCATCAAAATCGTCGTGCTGTGTCGAGATCACGATAGCGTCAATTCGGATGGGGCGGTTATTATCGTCATATTCCAACGTCACCTGCGATTTCGCGTCCGGCCGAAGATAGGTGATCACATCATTTTCGCGTCGCAATGCCGCAAGTTCCTGCAGCAATTTATGCGACAAATCGAGTGCAAGCGGCATGAAATCTTCCGTTTCGTTTGTTGCGTAGCCGAACATCATTCCCTGGTCGCCCGCGCCCTGGTCTTCAGGATTTGCACGTTCAACACCCTGATTGATGTCGCCCGACTGTTCGTGTATGGCCGAAAGCACCCCACACGAATTTGCTTCAAACATGTATTCGCTTTTGGTATATCCGATTTTGCGGATCACTTCGCGCGCAATTTGCTGCACGTCGAGATAGATATCCGACTTCACCTCGCCCGCAAGGATCACCTGGCCGGTCGTAACAAGGGTTTCGCAGGCCACTTTCGACGAAGCGTCGAAAGCCAGGAAGTTATCGATCAACGCATCCGAAATCTGGTCGGTAATTTTATCAGGATGTCCTTCGCTGACAGATTCTGACGTAAATAAATAAGCCATAATAAAAAATATTTTATTTAAAATTAAGCGAGAAAAAAAACGATTGCAGGATAAACTAAAGGAGAGGAATTCTGCTTTAGCATTTTTTTACGAGGTTGCAATCAGTCAAATTTTTCCTCTGAATCGTGCGACAAAAGTAGAAAAGGAAACACACATAAAAAAATAATTCCCGGAATCGTTTTTTGAAATCCATTGTTAAACTTTATGAATACAAAAGAATAATTCCTACATTTAGCGAAACAATTAAAAACAAAGAATTATGAAAAAAATTTTACTATTAAGTGCATTTCTTGTCGCATCCCAATTTTCCTCTGCACAAGTACTGTTCTTTGACGATTTTAATGATCAGAACGTGGATGATTGGACACGAATTGATGCCGATGGCGATGGCAACGATTGGGCTGATATTTTTCAGGTTACTTCTTCCCCAGGTGTTCCTGTAAGCCCAATTTCGCTAATTTCACGATCATGGCAAAATAATGTCGCGTTGACCCCGGATAACTGGATTATTTCGCCGGCGATTGATCTTACGGCAGCAACCGGTACTATTAACCTAACATGGCTCGTTCAGGCAGCAGCGGCATCATGGAACGAAGAAAATTATTCTGTATATGTTTCAACAGGTAACACCATTGCTGATATGCTTGCGTCATCGGTGACCTTTACTGAAGTTTATCCTGGCGATAACACCGGTCCTCAATTGTCCCGTACACTTGATATGTCAAGCTTCGCAGGACAAACGGTTCACCTTGCTTTCAGACATCATAACGTAACCGATATGGACTGGATTTCAATTGATGACGTTACGGTAACGCAAACACTTTCAACTGATAGTTTCATGAAGCAGAATTTTGCAATGTACCCGTCTCCTGCAACATCAGTTTTGAACCTCGATTCAAAAAATGGTACTGCGATTACAAACGCATCAATCACTGATTTAAATGGACGTATCGTAAAAAATGTAAATTTCAACGATCTTACCGAAGTGGAAATGTCAATCGGTGATTTAACTGCCGGTATGTATTTCATAACTGTTGAGTCAGCAGAAGGGAAAGGAACAGCTAAGTTCATTAAAAAATAATCTATTTTTAAGTTACAAAAAACCCGCCTGGAAACGAGCGGGTTTTTTTATTTCATACAATCGCCTGATTTCATTAATTTTTAATTCTGCTATATTTGTACGAATTAAAAATTTAATGCTTACTCGCTACTCGCTGTTTTTACTGTTCGCCTTCACCACTTTTGCACAACAGAAGCGAGAGACGTACAGCATTGAAGCCGATTTCTTCCGCGGCAATATCTACCAACATAGCAATTATATCGGGCATCTGATAACCGGCCATCCCGACGGATTCCTGCTTAGCGTCAACAAACAGACCTACGGCGACAAAGAATGGCAACAAGCCTATAATTACCCGGATTACGGATTTTCATTTCAGTATCAGGATTTCAAAAATGAATATTTAGGTAAGAATTTCGCGGTGGGTATCCACTACAATTTCTATTTTTTGAAGCGCCATCTGGTGTTCAGGATTTCGCAGGGAATCGGCGCGACAACAAATCCGTACGATAAAGAGACCAACTACAAAAACAATGCATTCGGTTCAAAACTGATGAGCAGCAACCTGTTTATGCTGAACTATAAAAAAGAAAATCTCATCGGAAATTTCGGTGTCCAGGCCGGATTCATGTTTACGCATTTTTCGAACGGCCGGTTTAAATCGCCCAACAGCGGAATCAATACGTATGCGGTCAATTTCGGAATCAATTACAATCTGTCGGAGAAACTTGAGTATTTAAAAAGCGACACGATTATACAAAAGGATTACCACGAACCAATCAAATACAATATCGCATTTCGCACAGGCCTAAGCGAAAGCCAGATCACGGGAAGCGGCCAAAAACCATTTTATCATATCAGTGTTTATGCCGACAAACGGGTCGGAAGGAAAAGTGCGCTGCAATTCGGAGCAGAGTTGTTCGCGTCGCAATATCTGAAGGAATTCATCAGATATTCCTCGGTTGCCTATCCCGATAAACCATATCTCGATCCAAAAACCGACTATAAGCGGATCAGTATTTTTGGCGGACATGAGTTGTTCATAAACAAACTTTCAATCGAAACACAGTTGGGCTACTATGTGTATAAACCTTTCAAATACGAAAGCGATCTTTATCAGCGCGTGGGTGCTAAATATTACATTACCGAAAAATTATTTACCGGGGTCGCCCTTAAAGCTCATGGCGGCCGTGCCGAAGCGATTGAAGCGGGCGTCGGGGTTCGATTATGATTATGAAAAAGCTATATATTCTATTTGCGGTTGCTTTTTTTGGTTCATGCGGAATTTCGGAAGACTGCATAAAAAAATCTGGTGCAATGACCACGAAACATCTGGATGCTGAACCGTTTGAAAATATATACGTTTATCCGGGGATAGCGCTGGTTGTCACACAAGGCGATGCATACGCGATCACAATTGAGGCCGGCAATAATTTCATAGATGAGGTCGAGGTTTCCATCGCAGATAATTCACTGACCCTAAAAGACAATTCGGGTTGTAATTGGGTCCGCGATTACGGGCAGGTAACCGTCTATGTGACAGCGCCGAATATTGTTGAAATTTATTCGAATACGGAGCAGGCCATTCGTTCAAACGGTACGCTGAATTTCCCGATGCTGCGTTTGTATTCGATGGATTTCTTCGGCGGAGTGGGCACCGGAGATTTCATAATGGATGTCGATAACAGTCAGCTTGTAATTCAGAGCAATCATGTTTCGGCATTTTTCATCACTGGCCGCACCAATCAGATGCTGCTGAATTTCTATAATGGCAACGGACGTTTTGAAGGAGCTGATTTCCTGGCCGATGAAATCATCATTTTTCACCGCGGTGCTAACGACATGATTGTAAATCCCGTCGAAACCCTTTCAGGCGATATTTATAGTACGGGAAATGTCCGCTCGGTGTCGCATCCGCCAAATGTCGATGTAAATGAACACTACACCGGAAGATTGATTTTCGTCAATTGACAATTATCAATTATCAATTATCAATTATCAATTCTCCTTCCCCGTCATCTCCCGGAAAACCGTTTCCAGATTTTTGTTTTTCTGATTCAGCTGAAGTGTTTTCAGTCCGTTGTCATGTGCAAAATCGAATACTGCAGGCCGCATGTCTTTGTCGGTTGAAAACGTTAGTTCCCATGTATTGTCGTGCGTATTTGCGAAAGATTTGAGGTTTGGTATCGCGGAAATCGCCTGTCCCTCGACGCGATAATCAAACTCGACTTCAATGATTTGTTCCTGTTGCGTAACAAGGTTCGACAGTTTTTTATCGGTAACGATTTTACCGTTGTTGATGATGATCACGCGGTCGCAGATCGCTTCGACTTCCTGCATGATATGCGTCGATAAAAAAACGGTCTTGTCTTTTCCGGCATTTCGGATCACATTTCTGATTTCGACCAATTGGTTTGGATCAAGCCCGGTTGTAGGTTCGTCCAAAATCAGCACGTCCGGATTGTGAAGCAGCGCATTTGCAAGGCCCACACGCTGACGGTAACCTTTCGACAATTGACCGATCTTTTTATGACTTTCTGATGATAATCCCGTCAATTGGATAACTTCCTCGATACGCGATCCCGCAACTTTATAGACATCGGCATTGAAAGCGAGGTATTCGCGAACGTACAAATCGAGATATAACGGATTGTGTTCGGGTAAATAACCAACCGATTGCTGGACTTTTTTTTGATTAGCTACGACGTCGAAACCATTTACCGTGGCCGTTCCTTCGTCGGGATTCAGATACGTCGTCAGTATCTTCATCAATGTCGATTTTCCTGCACCGTTTGGACCAAGAAAGCCTACGATTTCTCCTTTTTTAATCGAAAAAGAAACATTGTCGAGTGCTTTTTGTGTGCCGTAACTTTTCGAAATATTGCTGACTTCAATAGACATGATGCGAGTTTTAAGCAAAAGTAGCCAATTGTGAAGTTAATATTTTTAAAAAAATCAGAATGACCGTAACATTTTTTTTTATATTAGCCGAACAACAAACAAATGCATGTTATAAAAGTATCATCTGCGGTTTTGTAGTGCAGGTTGCAAAGTTATTAATTCAGTTGTATATGAATCCCGATGAAAATCGGGATTTTTTGTTTGATGTTAATGCCTAAATTTGTGATATGGAAAACAGCAAGGCATTACGGACTTGGTTAGACGATTTTAAATTGACGCATCCTCTGGTAATTGCAGGTCCTTGCAGTGCAGAGACTGAAGATCAGGTACTGACAATTGCACACCGGCTTAAAAGTTCGGATGTGACAATTTATCGTGCAGGAATCTGGAAACCCCGTACGCGTCCGGGTGGATTTGAAGGCGTTGGCGCAATAGGCCTCAAATGGCTGCAGAAAGCAAAAGCGGAAACGGGCCTCATGATGGCCGTTGAAGTCGCCAATGCCACACATGTCAAGCTTGCGATCGATCATGATGTTGATGTGCTTTGGATCGGTGCCCGCACTACCGTAAATCCTTTTGCGGTACAGGAAATTGCCGATGCGCTCAAAGATTCCGATAAAATCGTGCTGGTCAAAAATCCGGTGAATCCCGACCTTGCTTTATGGATAGGCGGAATCGAACGGATTTACAATTCCGGCATCAGTAAAATCGGAGCAATCCATCGTGGTTTCTCGACGTACGAAAAAACCAAATATCGAAACATTCCCGAATGGCAGATTCCGATTGAGCTTCGAAACCGTTTTCCCGATCTTCCTCTGATCTGCGACCCGTCGCACATTAGCGGCAGAAGGGCCTTGATCCAGGAAATTTCACAACAGGCGCTTGATTTGAATTATGACGGACTCATGATCGAGACGCATCACGACCCCGACAATGCCTGGAGCGATGCCATGCAGCAGGTGACCCCGCAAATTTTACTGCAAATTTGCCGGGAATTGAAGATGCGCCGAAAGACCACAAATGAAGATGATTACAAATTTGAGATGAAAAAACTTCGTGAGCGGATTGATGCGGTCGATACCAAGCTGCTTGACCTTATCGGACACCGCATGCAGATCGCCGAGAAAATCGGTCACCTCAAAAAGGAGAAAAACGTTGCGATCCTGCAGCAGCGCCGATGGAACGAGATCCTCGAAAAAATGAAGCTCGAAGGCGAATCAAAGGGATTGACCGACGAATTCATCCTCAAATTCTTTGAAGCCATCCATCTTGAGAGCATTGCGCATCAGGAAAAAGTGATCAATGGCTAACAATTACGAATAAATTTTGTAAGTATTTGATTGTTATATGCGGATACAAAAAAATTATCGTATTATCGCAACTCAAAAAAAACCAAACAAATACTAAAACCATGAAGACACTCTACTGTGCCATGTTCTTTGTTTTGTCATGCCTGACCGTTGGCGCGCAAAACAAAATCGACAAACTTGCAATGACCTACGGTGAAGAAATCACCGACGACAAAGGAAAAATCATCAAAATTATCGGTGAAGCCAACAACAAGGTCTACACGCTGGTCCTTAAAGGAAAGGACGACTATTTTATGAAAATCTTCGATTCGGCCGCGATGAAGCTTATCTCAACTAAGCCTATTGTGCTTCCTGTTTTGAAAGATAAGGATGTTAATTTCGAAGAAATGTTCCTGATTGGCGAAAAGCTATACATTATCGGAAGTGTTTACCACAGAAAAGATAAAATTTACACTTCGGTCGCAATCGAGGTTTCGGAAGACGGGGTGCTGAATAAAAACACGATCACCTTGTTTGAATCAAAAGTTGCAAAAAGCTCGGATCGTGGTGGATTTTACTTCAAGCTTTCAGCCGACGATACAAAACTTCTTGCAATGCACACTTCTTTATTCGAAAAGGAAGATGCAATGAAATATGAGATCAAACTATTTGACCGCATGATGGTCCCGGTTTTTTCGACTGAAGAAAAAGTATCATACGATGACAATAAAAAAGATTACCAGTTCACGATTTCAGATTTTGACGTAAACAACCGCGATGATGTTTTCCTCGTAGTAAATGAAGGCTACCGTGACAACAAGAAAAAGGAAAAAGTCGAGAAATTCCAGCTGTTCGCATTCAAAGCTGCCAACGCATATAAGAAGGAAATCGTGAACATTGATGTCACCGATAAGGAAATCATCAATTGCAAAATGTTGTCGACCAACAAAAATACCATACAGCTTGTCGGTTTTTACTCTGGCGTCCGTGAAAGCGGAAGATCGCATAAAGAATTGAAAGGTGTTTACAACGCCAATGTGAATCTGGACGGAAACAAAATTGAAAACGTTAAGTTCAACGAATTCGACTATGAAACAAAGGTGAAACTCATTGGTGAAAGACGCGCTAAAAAAGGCAAGGATGTTAAGCCTTTGTACAACATTCATACGATTATTGAGAAAAATGACGGCGGACTTATCGTACTGTCGGAATACCAAACGATTTATGTTGGTCAAACACAGGGAATCGGTCCATTAGGATTAACGCCGATTACCTACACAACCAATGAAATAATCGTGACTGCCCTGAAGCCTGACGGTTCGCTTGATTGGAGCAATGTAGTTGCAAAAGAGCAGGCAGCGACTGTTACGCAAGCTTCGTTTTTATTATTTGGCGGAGGCGGAAACGGAAGTTTCAATGTGTCGGTCGGACTATCAATTCCGTTGGCGGTAATGGGAAAAGGACCTGAATACCTGAGCGCGATTCCGATTTACAGGAATGGTGAGCTGAGCATCATGTTCAACGATAACGTAAAAAACAAAGGGATTACCGATATCGAAGAAATCAAATCGATGGGTAATTACAATAATGCGGTCCCAACGCTTTTCACTTTCGACGATAATGGCGTCATCACACGTAAAGATCCCGAAGATGTGGTGAAGCACCAGCTTGTAATACGTCCGGGTGTTTTTTGCAGAAAAACCGACAGCGAATACCTTATCTATGCATCACGAAAAAAACAGGATAAGCTTGGAAGGATGATTATGGAGAATTAGGATTTTCGATTAAATAAAGTTTAAGTCGCCCGGAAATGGGCGACTTTTTTGCGTTTATCAAGTGTCTAAATCTCGTAAATTTGCAACATGACAGGAACCGTTTACAAATCGACAGGAAGCTGGTACACCGTAAAATCTGAAGACGGCGATTTTATGGAATGCCGCATCAAGGGCAAGTTCCGGATGAAGGGAATCAAAAGCACCAATCCGATTGCCGTTGGTGACATTGTCGATTATGAAATCGATAAAACATCCGACAAATCGACCGGTACGATCAATAAAATTCATGAGCGCAAGAATTACATCGTCCGGAAGTCGGTTAACCTTTCCCATCAGATGCACATCATCGCATCAAATATCGACCGCGTTTTTTTGTTGGTCACAATCAACAATCCACCTACGACTACAAGTTTCATAGACCGTTTTCTGGTCACCGCCGAAGCCTACAAAATAGAAACGGTAATTGTATTCAATAAAATCGATACGCTTAACGATGCCTCGCTCGACGAACAATTGTACCTGCAGTATATCTATGAGCAGATTGGCTACAAATGCCTTCGCATATCGGCAACGCAAATGAAAGGCGTTGAAGAGTTGAAGGAGTTGATGATCGGGAAAGTCAGTATGTTTTCGGGACATTCAGGTGTGGGAAAATCGACACTGGTGAACGCAATGGAACCTTCTCTTGATCTAAAAACGAAAAACATCTCTGAACAGAGCAAACAGGGTCAGCACACCACAACTTTTGCCGAGATGTTCGATCTTTCGTTTAATGCCAAAATAATCGATACGCCCGGAATCAAGGGATTCGGCATCGTCGATATGGAAAAAGAGGAAGTCAGCGGTTATTTTCCTGAATTTTTTGCGCTTCAGGATCAATGCCGGTTCAACAACTGCCTACATAAAGAAGAGCCGAACTGCGCCGTCAAAGCAGCGTTGGAACGCGATGAAATCGCATGGTCGCGGTATCGCAGTTACCTGCAGATCCTTGAAGGCGAAGAAGAGCATTATCGTTCCGATATCTATAATGACGACCGCATTGCAAGTGACCAATCACGAAACAAACAATGAGGGTAATAGTGCAAAGGGTGACTTCAGCATCGGTAACTGTCGATGGTGAAACAATAGCCGAAATAAAAAACGGGCTTCTTGTGTTTGTCGGAATCGAAAATGCTGATTCGGTTGAAGACGCCCGGTGGCTGGCAACAAAAATCGCAAACATCCGGATTTTCGGTGACAGTGAAGGTGTAATGAATCTTTCGGTCAAGGATGCCAATGGTGATATAATCGTCGTAAGCCAGTTTACGTTGCATGCGCTTACGAAGAAAGGGAATCGACCGTCATATATAATGGCCGCAAAACCCGAACACGCCATCCCACTTTATGAATCATTTGTACTCCAGCTTGAAAACGCAGTCAGCAAAAAAGTGCAGACCGGGAAATTCGGCGCCGACATGAAGGTTGCACTACTGAACGATGGCCCGGTAACGATTTTTATCGATAGTAAAATAAGGGAATAGGCGATAATTCGTATCATTACAGGATTGGATTAACCGCTTTAACCCTGTACGTGTCGTCCAATAATCATCGTCACTGAGAAGGATCATACACAGAAAAATATTAATTAATGTTAAGGTTTTCTAAAAAAAGATTCTATTTTAGCCGAAATCCAAATTTGCATGCGCATTTCCATCCTTCTCACGCTATTCTTTTTCGCATTGTCGGCACATTCACAAAAGCTTGAGTTTACTTATCTGCTAATCCCCGATACATTAAAAACAAATTCCAACGCTGTCGTTCGCTTCGATAAAATCGACATAATTATTGAGTCACAGCGAAGCATGCTGATAAATCGCCGACGTATCGTGACGGTTTTGAACGAGCAAGGCATAACCGCAATCGATGCGGCGGAGCACTACGATAAAAAACAATTGGTCAAAAGCATAGAAGCA
This sequence comes from Bacteroidota bacterium, assembly GCA_023427845.1. GTDB lineage: Bacteria > Bacteroidota > Bacteroidia > Flavobacteriales > Flavobacteriaceae > Flavobacterium. The sequence goes on along the minus strand of JAEYZX010000015.1, from coordinate 8,710 downwards.
ACGGTTTATGACGCTGTTGGCAACGAAATAAAAAAAATTAAACGAAAGGATTTCCGGGATCATGCAGTTATTGACAATGCGACTATGTTTTCGGATTCACGGGTCATGTATCTCGATTATACTCCGATACAATATCCGTTCACTATTGTGTATGAAAGTTCGGTTGCGACTCCTAACACGGCTTTTATTCCGCAATGGCTTCCCTTAGACAGCTATTTCGTCAGCATCGAGAATGCGGAACTTAACGTTTTTGTAGATCAAAGCCTCGGATTCAGGAAAAGGGAATTCAATTTTGCAGGCTTCAACGTATCACCGGTTTCACGAACCACAACCGGAATCAAGTACGTTGCAAAAAATATTCCCGCCCAAAAACCGGAACCATATAGTCCTACCATCCCGAATATTTTTCCGCGCGTGATGATGGCGCTCGATAAATTCCATCTCGAAGGTGTGGACGGCGACGGAACGACGTGGACCGAATTCGGCAAATGGTTCAACGATAAGATTCTGCGTGGCACAACAGAATTGCCGCAAGAAACGAAACATAAGATGATACAGCTCGTTGGTAATGAAACCGATCCAATTAAAAAAGCAAGGATTATCTATGATTTCGTTCAACAGAAATCGCGATACGTTTCCATTCAGGAAGGGATAGGCGGCTGGAAACCGATGCCTGCCGAAGATGTCGACCGATTGGGTTATGGCGATTGCAAGGCGCTGACAAATTATACGCTTGCCCTCTTACAGGCCGTTGGCGTCGAAGCCTATTATACAAGACTCTGGGCGGGAAGCGAGAAGCGTGATGTGGTGCGCGACTTTGTTGCAATGCAAAGCAATCATGTCATCTTGGCGATTCCTCAGGGTTCCGGCTATATCTTTCTCGAGTGTACCAGCCAGATCGACCCATTCGGATATCAGGGTACTTTTACCGATGACCGTGATGTGTTGATAATGAAGCCCGACGGCGCCGAGATTGCACGAACAACCAGTTATGGCGATGCCGCCAATAAGCAGATTAGTATCGGGAAATATTCAATATTGGCCAATGGCGACCTTACAGGTTCGATCGCGATAGCATCTGAGGGAACCCAATACAGCAAAAAATTCAACCTTGAAAGATTACCGCCATCCGATCGCGATTCGCATTACAAGTCGTACTGGAATACGGTAGGGAATTTAATGCTAAAGGATGTGGCATTTAAGAATGATAAAAACAATATCCGGTTTACCGAAAATGCTAAAATTGAGGCTGCCGACTACGGTAAATTAAGCGGTAACCGTATGCTGGTTGTTGTTAATGCTTTTAACCGGTTGTCTGGAAATCTAAAAAGAATCAAGGATAGAAAAACAGCTTTTGAGGTGGATCGCGGCTTTTATGACAGCGATGAAATTGAAATCGCCATTCCCGACGGATTTTCAATAGAAGCATTGCCTTCGCCTATACAGCTACAAACAAACTTTGGGGAATATAAGACCGAAGTTGTGATTAAAAGTGATACTCTTTTGCTCTACAAAAGGACATTGCTTTTGAAGACGGGAACTTATGACAAATCGGAATACGAAGACTTTAGAAAATTCTGGGATCAGATTTCCAGAAACGACTACGCAAAAATGGTATTATTAAAAACCTAGATATGATGAAAAAAGTTTCCATGCTTTTATTTTTATTGATGTTGAGCATCAGCGCCGCTTCCCAAGACAGGGATTTTGGCAAAGTAACCGTAGCGGAATTAAGCGAGACTGCCCATCCAACCGATCCGTCTGCGACAGCAGCAATATTGTTCAAAAAAGGGCAGGTGAGTTTTGATTATTCTGACCACGATGGATTTTATATGCGCACTATTGTTAAAACGCGGATTAAAATTTACAACAAGGACGGCTATAATTGGTCCAATTTCGAATTGCCCTACTATTTGGGCCACCATGCAAAAGAAGAGGTCAGTATAAGCGATGCAGTTACCTATAACCTGGTAGGAGGCAAAATTGAAAAAACGAAATTGAAAGGCGATGGCGAGTTTGATGAAAAAATCAATAAATATTGGGCGTTAAAAAGGATTACGCTTCCAAACGTTAAAGAAGGATCAGTAATCGAGTATGAATACACGATCAAGTCGAACAATTTTGTAGAAATGCGTGCATTCGATTTTCAGGCGTCAATTCCCACCAATTATGCCGAATACAAGACCTATATACCTGAATACTATAAATATAACACCCTATCCCGTGGATATGTTACTCCGAAAGTAACCAGTCTGAATCAGAGGCGGTCTATTGTCATTTCCGGCAAGCAGCGGCAGCTTCATGGCCAAACCACTTTTACAACCGATTCGCATGACTATATGGAATTACAGACCACATATTCGGCCGAAAACCTGCCGGCAATGCGTGATGAGGCATACGTCAACAACATTACCAATTATACCGCAGGGGTGACCCATGAGCTTGCGATGATTCGGTTTCCGCAGTCCCCCACCAAAATGTATTCTACCGATTGGATGACAGTGACGAAGAAAATTTATGAAGATGACGACTTTGGCGCTGAACTTAACCGAACCGGATATTTTGAAGACGTAATTTCGCCAATAGTTGCGCAACAACTCGATGATGAACAAAAAATAGCTGCGATATTCAACCATGTGAAATCGACGATGACATGGAACAAATACAATGGATATTCTTGCGAAAAAGGAGTTCGCCAGGCGTATAAGGACAAAACCGGAAATGCTGCCGAGATCAACCTGATGCTTACCGCGATGCTTCGGTATGCCGGCTTCAACGCAAATCCGATACTTTTAAGCACGCGTTCAAATGGCATTGCATTGTTTCCTACGCGTACTGCTTTCAATTATGTCATTGCCGCGGTCGAAACGCCAAATGGACTATTGTTGTTTGATGCCACCGAAAAATTTTCAGCCGCCAACGTATTGCCTTTACGTGACTTAAATTGGTTTGGCAGACTCATTCGGAAAGATGGAAGTTCTTTGCAGGTGGATCTGATTCCGGAGACAAATTCCAAGACGATTGCAACCATTTTAATGACACCCGCGGCCGATGGCAGCATCACCGGGAAAATCCGTATGCAGTACACCGATCAGGAAGCGCTTGCATTCAGGCAAACTTACGCCAATGTTTCCGAGGAAGCTTATATCGAATCGCTCGAAAACCGAAACGGTAACATAGAGATAATTGACTACAAAAGGGACAATGCCACCGATGTGTCTAAAGTTTTGACCGAGATGTATGATTTTACCGACACGGGTTCGGTCGAACTGATTGGCGATCGTATTTATGTATCGCCGCTGTTATTTTTGTCGGAATCTGAAAATCCATTTAAACAACAGGAGCGTTTGTATCCAGTCGATTTCGATTATCCGCAGCAGCGAAAATTTACGGTAAACATCGACATCCCGGAAGGTTATGCTGTCGAGACGCTTCCTCAAAGCCTGAATATTGGAATGGAAGGGAACCGCACATCGTTTAGGTATAATATTGCGCAGGCAGGCAATAAAATTCAGTTGAGCATTATATCCGATACGAATGTTGCGATGTTTCCGGCTGAATTTTATGTGGGATTGAAAGACTACTACCGACAGATCGTCGAAAAGCAAAATGAGAGAATTATATTCAAAAAGATCTAAATGAAAACCAGATTACTAATATTCGCATTTCTATTAGCCCTTTCGTCGAAGGCACAAAACTATGAATTGGGTAAAGTCTCAAAGGCCGAGTTGGAACAGGCTAGACATCCGGATGATACATCGGCAGTAGCGGCAATCCTATTCAAGAAGGCTGAAACAAAATTTAAATATTTTGATGCAGATGGTTTCGAATCTTATACCGAGGTCACCATTCGGATAAAAATTTACAAAAAAGAAGGGCTTGAATGGGCTAATTTCGAGGTGCCATATTATGTGGGATATCAAAACCTTGATGATGAAGCGATTTCTTTTTCAAAAGGGATGACGTATAATCTCGAGGACGGCAAGATCGTAAAGACTAAAGTTGCCAATGAAAATATGTTCAAAAAGAAAATCGACGAATTTTGGCATAGCCGTTCAGTTACGTTTCCCAACGTCAAAGTGGGTTCGGTGCTAGAAATTCGGTACCTGATGAAATCGCAGAACCTTTCGATGTTGCCCGATTTTCGCTTCCAGTATTCCATTCCTGTTGATTTCGCAGAGTACAGGATCGAAGCACCGGAGTTCTATCTTTATCAGGGCGTGCTGACAGGATATGTCCGCGTCAACACCGATTCGAAGATTGAAATGGCCTCTCAATCATTTACCAATAAGTATAAGCAAACAATGCGATTGTCCTATAATCAGATTGTAACAACCTATACCGCAACTGAAGTCCCGGCGCTGATTGAGGAGGAGTACGTTGACAATATACATAACTATTACGGTAAAATCGATCATGAACTGCAGGTAATCCGTATGCCCGATTCGGAACCTAAGCAGATCGCCACTTCCTGGGAAGATGTTGCGAAATCTATTTACGATGACGATGAATTTGGCAAAGAACTCGAAAAATACCAATATTTCGCTAACGACATTCCAACAGTGGTAGGCAATAAAAATACGAAATCAGAAAAGGCCGAAGCAATTTTCGAATATGTAAAAAACCGTATGACATGGAACGAGCGTTATGGGTACGCAACAAGGGACGGTGTGGAAAAGGCATATGCGAACCGGACAGGAAATGTTGCCGAAATAAACCTTATGCTGGTCGCAATGCTCAGGATGGCAGGACTCGATGCAAACCCGGTATTGCTAAGCACACGCGAGAATGGAAAGGCACCATTTCCGAGCCGTATGCGACTTAACTATGTAGTAGCGTCGGTGATGACAGAAACAAAAATGCAGCTTTTCGACGCGACGTACAAACTTGCTGCGCCAAACGTCCTCCCCTTGCGTGATTTGAATGGCACAGGGCGAATGATCCAAAAAGGCGGGATTGTCACTGAAGTTCCCCTGGTTCCAACGGTATTATCAAACGAAACAGTTTTGTTAATGGCAGATATTGATAGCGAAGGAATCGTAAGTGGCAAGGTAAGGCAGCAATTCACCAACCACAACGCATACTTGTTCAGGGACCGCTTTATCGGAATGGATCGTCAGCAGTTTTTAGAAAAAGAGGAACAGAAGCACCAAATCGAAATTGCCGATTACACGGTTGAGAATGAATCCGCTCTAGCAAAACCACTTACGGTCGACTATACTTTTACGAGCGATAATTCAGTTGAAATTATTGGTGATAAAATGTATCTTTCTCCCTTGCTTTTTTTCGCCCAGCAGGAAAATCCGTTCAAGCAGGATTTTCGTGCCTACCCTGTGGATTTTATATTTCCGACCCAGGATAAATTCACTATTACCCTGACCATTCCGGAAGGATACTCGGTAGAAACCATGCCGGCAGGATTAAATCTTGCAATGGACGATAAAATGGGGAATTTCCGGTATACAATCGAAAACACAGGAAATAAGATTCAGCTTCTTGCTACTTTCGATATTACAAAGCCGCTATTCCAGTCGGAAAAATATGATATGCTCAAGAAATTTTTCCGAACCATCATCAGCAAGCAAAATGAAAAGATAATCCTCAAAAAAGTGTAAAATGGATATCCGGAACGCACAACACGAGGTCGACCACTGGATTAAAGAGCATGGCGTCCGATATTTCAACGAACTGACCAACATGGCACAACTAACTGAAGAAGTAGGTGAAGTTGCACGCATAATCGCCCGGCGCTATGGCGAACAGTCGGAGAAAGAAAGCGATAAAAGCAAAGATCTTGGCGAAGAATTGGCCGATGTCCTTTTTGTGGTATTCTGCCTTGCTAACCAAACGGGCGTCAACCTTCAGGAGTCATTTGACAAAAAGCTTGAACTAAAAACCAAGCGGGATCATGACCGACATCAGAATAACCAGAAATTAAAATGATAATTCCCGTGTCTTATTTTACCTTGCGGTAATGGATGTATCATTGCAAAAATCGGCCGTAATCGGCAAGCCTGAAATAAATATTTCGGGTTCAAAATCCGAAACCAACAGATTATTGCTGCTTCAGGCTTTGCATCCTGGAATCGACCTTAAAAACAGTTCCGATTCGGATGACAGTAGGTTAATGTCTGCCGCGCTTTCATCAACCGGCGAAGTTATTGATATTGGCCACGCAGGAACAGCAATGCGGTTTCTTACGGCCTATTTCGCAATAAAAAGTGGGCGGTCGGTTATGTTGACGGGATCCGAGAGGATGAAACAGCGGCCCATCAAAATACTTGTCGACGCACTCCGGTCGCTGGGCGCAGATATTCGCTATGTCGAAAAAGAAGGATATCCTCCGTTGAAAATTGTCGGAAAGAATTTATCGGGACAAAAGGTTTCTATTGAATCGGAAGTCAGCAGCCAATACATTTCGGCGCTTTTGCTAATTGCCGCAAGCCTTGAAAACGGACTCCAAATCGAACTTCAAGGCAAGCCAGCATCGCTGCCTTATATTGATCTCACATTAGCATTATTGTCGGATGTTGGCATAACAGCGCTGTCTGAAAATAATCGGATAATTGTGCCGCCGGCGCTTTCGAAGTTGGCAGGCAGAACCATCATTATAGAATCAGACTGGTCGTCGGCATCCTATTTTTATTCAATTGTAGCATTATCCGACATCGGTACACAGCTACAGCTTTCGACTTTTAATCCCAACAGCAGGCAGGGCGACAGTAAACTGGCGTATATATACGAAGCCTTCGGCGTGGAAACTGAATTTATTTCAGGCTCGGTGAAACTCACGAAAAAACATTTTGAACCCCATTTTATAAACTTAGACCTTAGCGACACTCCCGATTTGGCACAAACGATAGCAGTTACATGTTTGGGGCTGGGATTGGGATGTGAACTGAGCGGACTTTCAACGTTGCCCATAAAAGAAACCGACCGGCTGTCGGCATTGCGAAATGAACTTCAAAACCTCGGCGCCACTGTGGCAACAACAGCATCTTCCTTAACCATGCAGGCAGCTGCGCAAATCATTTCAAATGTAGCGATCAATACCTATGACGATCATCGGATGGCGATGGCATTCGCACCACTCGCAATTAAAGTCCCATTAGTAATCAAAGATTCCAAAGTCGTTTCGAAATCATATCCGGCGTATTGGGACGATTTGAGGAAAATTGGATTCGAATTCGTTTAGGGAATAGGGATCGGGCATCAACTGGTCCAAAAAATTGCGGCTTAAAAAGTTCAAGTCATTGGCTTATAAGACTGCGTAAATCCCTGCTTTTTTTTCTGATTCCTCGTCCCTCGTTTCGCATTTCAAAAATAAACCCCAAAACACTTGACAACGCCTGTCGCACAGTCGTATATTTGCAACCTCGAAGTTTTGGCGGAATTCACTGCCGGCTTTAATCCACTTTCCATGAAATTATCTCATTTTCAATTCAATTTACCAAAAGAGCTTTTAGCGGAGCATCCAGCAGAGAACAGGGATGAATCACGTTTGATGGTTGTCGATCGCAAAAAGAAAACGATAGAACACAAAATGTTCAAGGATATCATCAATTATTTTGATGATGGCGACGTGCTGATCCTTAATAATACAAAGGTTTTTCCGGCAAGACTTTACGGAAACAAAGAAAAAACAGGAGCGAGGATCGAAGTGTTTCTGCTTCGCGAACTCAACGCTGAACAGCGCTTGTGGGACGTACTTGTAGATCCGGCGCGCAAAATCCGAATCGGAAACAAATTGTACTTTGGCGATGACGATTCGCTCGTAGCAGAGGTTATCGACAATACCACATCGCGCGGACGCACACTGCGTTTTCTTTACGACGGATCATACGAAGAATTCCGAAATAAACTGACCGAACTCGGCGAAACGCCAATCCCAAAATACATCAACCGTGAAGTGAACGAAGAGGACGCCGAGCGTTATCAGACAATTTACGCGAAAGAAGAAGGAGCCGTAGCGGCGCCAACCGCCGGCCTGCATTTTTCGAAACACCTGCTTAAAAGGCTTGAGATCAAAGGTGTGAAATTTGCCGAAGTCACGCTTCATGTTGGCCTCGGAACTTTCAACCCGGTTGAAGTGGAAGATCTTTCGAAACACAAAATGGATTCTGAAGAGCTAAAGATCAGTCAGGAGGCATGCGACATCGTAAATACTGCCAAAGCCAACAAAAAGCGGGTATGCGCGGTCGGAACTACTTCGATGCGTGCAATTGAAAGTTCGGTTTCTTCGGCACGAACGCTGAATCCTTACGATGGTTGGACAAATAAATTTATTTTTCCGCCGCACGATTTCAGCATAGCCGATTGTATGATCACAAATTTCCATACTCCAAAATCAACGCTGTTGATGATGATTTCGGCATTTACCGGTCACGACTTGATGAAACAGGCCTACGAAGAAGCAATCAAAGAAGGTTATCGCTTCTATTCATACGGCGATGCAATGTTGATTCTCTAGTCTAAGTAGCAAAGCGGCCACGAATTCACATTTGAAAATAAAAGCAGGACCGCCAGTGGCTGTCAGGTCTTTTGCCACGAATTACGCGAATTGACACGAATTTATTTTGTGGATGTGGTGTAGTTCGTGGCTTACTTTTTTTGGCGTGCCCCAAGGGTCAGGCTGTCCGCTCTATCTTTTGGGCGCTTGCTTCGCCTGATCGGCTCGCGGCGCGCCCAAAAGGATGCCGCTTCCATCCTT
>JAEYZX010000010.1 GCA_023427845.1 Bacteroidota bacterium | reverse complement strand
GGATGCCGCTTCCATCGGGGCTAGGGCAGTATCCTGAAAGGATATCGGTTTCATTTAACTATCTTTGCATTTTATATCATAATGCTAGCAAAAGAAATACAGACAGAAGTTGAGAAAGGTGTGATGCTTCCGCTAATGGAAGAGTTTTATACCATTCAGGGAGAAGGATTCCATACCGGCACGGCAGCCTATTTTATCCGTGTTGGCGGTTGCGATGTGGGCTGTCACTGGTGTGATGTGAAGGAGAGCTGGAATGCCGCGCTCCATCCGCCAACGCATATCAATCAAATTGTAAAGAACGCGAAAATATATGCCGGGACTGTAGTTGTAACCGGCGGCGAACCGCTCACGTGGGATATGAATCCGCTCACCCAGCTGTTAAGGTCACACGGAATGCGGGTTCATATCGAAACATCAGGCGCCTATCCGCTTTCGGGGCAATGGGATTGGATTTGCCTTTCGCCAAAAAAATTAAAAGCTCCAACACAGGCCGTTTATGAAAACGCACATGAACTTAAAGTCATCATCCACAACAAACACGATTTCATTTTTGCGGAAGAACAAGCCGAAAAAGTGAACTCAAATGCAATTTTGTTCCTTCAACCGGAATGGAGCAAACGCGATGAAATGACGCCTATGATCGTCGATTATGTGATGAATAATCCAAAATGGCGAATTTCATTGCAAACCCACAAATACCTCAATATCCCATAATGAAGAAAACTTTCTTGCTGCTGATGTTCCTTTTTGCTACTCCACTTTTTTCACAAGAACTTTTGATGGATACTGAAGATGTTCATGCAGCCGACGTAATTGAACCAAAATTCAATGGTGGCGACTTTCAGAATTTCATTGATTATGTACAACAGCAATTTGATTTTTCAAAAGTCACAAAAGCAGGAACGATGGTGTTTTCATTTGTAATTTCAGAAAGCGGTGCAATGACAAATGTCCGCGTTGTAAAGTTTGTCGATGTCGAATCGGCAACCGAAATCATCCGCGTACTTAAGCGGGCGCCAAAGTGGGAAAGTGCCAAACGTGCTGGGAAACCATTTGCGGTAACCGTAAAATTCCCACTAACATTTCAATAATATGAAATCACAATTCCTGCTTGACCCTTCAATCACGTACCTGAACCATGGGTCGTTCGGCGCATGTCCAAAACCCGTATTTGAAGATTATCAAAAATGGCAACGCGAACTCGAATCGGGTCCGGTGCGGTTTATTTTAAAAAACAGCCAGCAGTATCTTCAACAATCAAAAGAAGCGCTCGCAAAGTTCATCAATTGCGATCCTGCCGATTTCTTCTTCACCGTAAATCCGACGTTTGCAATCAACACCGTCATGCGAAGCCTCGAGTTGAATCCCGGCGATGAGATTTTGGCAACCGATCAGGAATATGGAGCAATGGATCGTACGTGGAAGTTCTACTGTAAAAAGTCAGGGGCAAAATACATACGGCAGCCAATTACGCTGCCGCTTACGACCAAGCAGCAGATACTGGACGATTTCTGGCAAGGTTATTCGTCAAAAACTAAAGTTGTTTTCATCAATCAGATCACGAGTGCGACCGCGCTGATATTTCCGGTCAGGGAGATTTGCGAGAAAGCAAAGTCACTCGGACTCATAACAATCGTCGACGGCGCACATGTTCCCGGGCATATCGGCCTCGACCTCTCGACGATTCAAGCCGATTTTTATACGGGTACACTTCACAAATGGATGCTTTCACCAAAGGGATGTTCGTTTCTTTACGTGAAAAAAGAATTTCAACAGATGCTTGATCCACTTGTCGTAAGCTGGGGTTATGACAGTGTTGCTCCCGGCGAAAGCATGTTCCTCGACTATCATGAACAACAAGGCACGCGCGACATATCGGCATTTTTGACAGCACCTGCAGCAATTAAGTTTCTCGAGGAAAACAATTGGAAACAAAGAGCGGTCGATTGCAAAAAGCTCATCCGCCACAATTACGTTCGTTTTTGCGAGTTACTAAAATCGAAACCGATCTGTCCGGTGACCGATGAATTCCTCGGGCAAATGTGCAGCATCCCAATTCGAACTGCAAAACCATTGGAGCTTAAAGAGCTTTTATATTCAAAATACAAAATAGAAATTCCGGTAATGCCGCATGACAATGCAATCTACCTGCGGATTTCAGCACATTGGTACAATTCGCAAACCGATTTGGATCAATTGTATATTGCGCTTGAAGACATTCTCGCTACCACTGATTTGTTAGAGACAAACTAGACAGTTATTTGTGTCAGCCGTGCAAGGAAATCATAATGTTCACCTTCAGCAATCATTTCGCAATCCAAGCCGTTCGATGCTGCTGCATTTGCAAGCGTATTGAAATCGACATATAGCCACGGAAACGATTCTTTGGCACCTTTGTACGACACCTCAAAACCAAGTTCGCCGTAGTAACCGTTCGTTGGTATCCATTTTCCGCCGTCATCGTCGTCGTCGAACATATAGATGATGTCGGATGAATCCATCAAAATTTGACCGCCGGGCGCCAACAACGATTTTAATTTTTGAAGGAATTTGTCAAGGTTGCTATATTTTCCGCAAATTCCGATTCCGTTCATCAACAGCAGCAAAGTATTATAAGTACCTGTTGCGGCCATCACATCGCAAACCACAGCATTCTTAACTCCGCGCAGCTGGCATGCTTTTACTGCATTTGGAGAGCTGTCAATTGCCGAAACCCGCAGCTTTTTTTCATTTTGCATGTAAAGGCTGTGGCTTCCCGCACCGCATCCAATGTCGAGTACATGCCCGCTGGCAAGTTCAAGTGCTTTCTGCTCCAGTGCGGGCATTTCGGAAAAATTGCGAAACAAATATGCAACCGACATTTCGTCGGCTTCGCTGATAGTCGTTTCAGTAATGAGGTCCTGCGGATCATTATTGGTCTGGTAATCAAGAATGGCCTGTCCGAAAAGATCTTTCATTTTGATGGGATTGTCGGTGGTCGAATAAGATTCGTTAATTTTGCGGATTAATTTAGAAAAGATGTTAACCAATTTGCGCAAGCTGGCCAAAGATAAGCATATCGAAAACAAAAAGTATTTCGATAAGCTCAGAAAGAAGACGCCAAAACATCTGGATTACGTAATGCAGGATTTGCATGATGCCGAATTTCGCAAAACGGATTGCCTCCAATGCGCGAACTGCTGCAAAACTACCGGTCCGCTATTCACGATGGCCGACATCGAGAGGATTTCAAAACATTTCAGACAGAAACCGCAAAAATTCATTGAACTGTATTTGCGGATTGATGAAGACAGCGATTATGTGCTTCAAAGTTTGCCGTGTACTTTTTTAGCAGCAGATAACGCCTGTATGATCTATGATGTACGCCCAAAAGCTTGTAGGGAATTCCCGCATACCGACCGCAAGAAGTTTCATCAGATTTCGGATATAACATTAAAGAACATTCCTGTTTGTCCGGCAACGTATCGGATAGTGGAAGAGATGAAAAAGCGGCTGCCACTATAAAAAAAGCCTTCGAATTGAAGGCTTTAGGTTATACGAACATATGATCGTCGGTAAGTTGTCTGTTTTCAGGCCGTCCTCCGAGCGCATTTACAAGGTAGTCGATACCTTTTTCGATAAGTTCCAAAATTTTATTGACCCATTCCTGTGCCTGCGCGAGAAATTCATTTCCTTTATCAATGTAAATATTCAAAAGCTCAACGAAATCCTTAAGCTTGTCCATATATCCGAGTAATACTTCCGCTCGTTTCATATCTTATCCGTTTAAGTTAGTCTTTGTACTATTAGCTTTACTAAAATACGCAATTATGGCTGAAGTGAAAATGGCGCTTTCATAAAGTTTTCTTATTTTTTAAAGCTGCAAGGCAACCTGACAAAGCCCAACGGTACGTCATTTGTCTGTTGTCTGTCTTCTTAAATCGGTTATCTAAAATCTAATAAACAAGATATTTTTCGCGGATTTTTTTAAATGCAGCCAAACCCGGTTCCCAGCTTTCGCGGATTTCCGATTCCGTTGCTCCGGCTTCAATTTGTTGCTGCAATTTTTTTGTGCCTGCGAGCTTTGTGAAGAACGGGATGAAGAATTTTGATTTATCGGCAGTTTCCGAATATGCCTTCAGCAGCCATTTCAATTCAAGCCGGTCGACTTTCGGGGTCGAAGTCAAATCCTCGCCACAGCATGTTTTGCCATTATATATCGGGTCTTTCGCACCTAAATTCGGCTTTGGCACAAAACAAAATCCGCTTTGTGGAAGGAAGGGCGAACCGTAAATCTGAAATTGTTTGTTGGTTCCGCGACCTACGCTGACGTTTGTGCCTTCAAAAAAGCAAAGGCTCGCATACAGGTTCACTGCCTGGTCATTTGGTAAATTGGGTGAAGGATTTACCGGCAGGCTGTAGGCCATTCCCGTTGTATAATTCACGCAGGGAACAATCATCAACATACAGGTTTTGCGGTCCTTGAGCCATTTTTCGCCATTTATCATTTGCGCATATTCACCTATGGTCATTCCGTGAAGCACAGGTATTGGGTGCATCCCTATAAAACTGGTATGTTCTTTTTCGAGCATAGGTCCGTCCACAATTCCGCCATTCGGATTCGGTCGGTCGAACACCAAAAGCGGAATCTTATTCTCGGCACACGCTTCCATTATGTAATGTAAGGTAGATATGTAGGTATAAAATCGCGCGCCAACATCCTGAAGGTCGAAAATCATGATGTCGATATCTCTAAGTTGTTCCGGCTTTGGCTTTTTGTTATCGCCGTAAAGCGAAATGATCGGAAGTCCTGTTTTGGCATCTTTTCCATCAACAATCAATTCGCCTGCATCAGCCGTCCCGCGAAAACCGTGCTCGGGTGCGTAAATTTTTGTGACGTCGATTTTTTTCGACAGCAGAAAATCAACCACATGCGTCCTGTCTGAAAGAATTCCGGTTTGATTTGTTACGATTCCGATCTTTTTGCCAGCCAAATGTGGTAAATATGCCACATGATTGTCTGCCCCGGTTAATATTGGCCGTTTGTTATTTTGCAATTGAATGGACGATTTATCTGCATCCGGTTCTTCCTTACCGACCGAACTTCCGCACGAAACGACCGCTAAGAACAAGAATAAAACTGTATTTTTGATAATTGAATACGATACCATATCAAATTGAATTTAGAATATTTTATAGCCAAGCGACTGATTTCTGCCAAAGCGCATAAAAGTAGCATTTCTTCACCGATAATAAAAATTGCTGTATCTGCAATTGCGATCGGAATGGTGATGATGATAGTGTCGGTTGCGACGGGAATCGGACTTCAACAGAAAATCCGTCAAAAAGTATCGGCATTCAACGGCCATATCATCATATCGAACTACGATGACAATCAGTCGCAGGTCAGCCTTGATCCATTATCAACGGATCAGGATTTTTATCCGAAGTTCAATTCTGTATCCGGGATCAGCCATATCCAGGCAGTTGCAAGCAAGGCGGCAATAATTCGAACTGAAGACGCATTTGAAGGAGTTATTTTCAAGGGAGTCGGCCCCGATTATAAATGGGACAATATAACGGAATATCTTGTCGAAGGAAGGCTTCCCAACATCTCCGGCAAACTGAATGCCGAGATTTTGATTTCAAGATTTCTCGCCAACCGGTTAAAGTTGAAGCTTGGCGACCGGTTCAATACATTTTTCATGAAAGAAGGCGGTAACCAAAAACCGAATCTTCGCGTGTTTGAAATCGTCGGAATATATAGTTCCGGTTTTCAGGAATTTGATGCTTCGTATTTATTGGGCGATATCAGGCATTTGCAGCGCATCAATAAATGGGAAAAAGATCAGGTAGGCGCTTTCGAGGTGTTTGTAGACGATTTCACCGAGATCGAAGCCAAGGGCGAGGAAGTTTATGCAAATACGTTTAACAGGCAGGATGCAGCAAAAGCGCTCGACACGCAGACAATTACGCAAAAGTATTATTACATTTTTGAATGGCTGCAGTTATTCGATTTCAACATTATAGTGATTTTAGTCGTAATGATAGTCGTGGCTACAATTAATATGGTGGTTGCCTTGCTGGTGCTGATTCTCGAACGTACCCAGATGATTGGCATACTGAAAGCACTTGGTGCACCGAATTGGACAGTTCGAAAAGTGTTTTTATACAACGCTTTTTATTTGATCGTCCGCGGCCTGTTCTGGGGAAATCTGATCGGGATAGGGCTTGTACTTCTACAACAGTATTTTGGAATAATAAAATTAAACCCGGAAAACTACTATGTCAACGAGGCGCCGGTGTATCTCAATTTGTGGTATGTGCTCTTTTTAAACATAGGTACCATAGCCGTATGTCTTGTAGTGTTATTGGTACCTTCTTATATAATCACTAAAATTTCTCCCGTTAAGGCAATTCGTTTCGATTGATTAGGAGCTGTTTCCCGCTGTCCGCTATTATCTTTTGCCCGCTAAAGAAGCGGATCAAAAGGATAGCCGCTTCCATCGGGGCTAGGGGGGGTGCTAAGAGCGTTCAGCGGTCAGCTTTCAGCGGTCAGCTGTACTGAGTGCGAGGAGTTTACAGTTAACAGTTGACAGTTAACGGTTAACAGTTGACGGTTTACAGAAGTTGATGGTTTTATGGTGATTGTTTATTTTGATCGTATCTAGCTATCAGCTTTCAGCGGTCAGCTATCAAGAGTGATGAGTTTACAGTTAACAGTTTACGGTTTACAGTATTGATGGTTACATGGTGATTTATATTCCGATCGTATCTAGCTATCAGCTATCAGCGATCAGCCTTCAGCTAATATAACTGCAAATTTTTTGCAACTCCACAATTCTATTACAACAGTAGAATGCATCCGTTCAGCAGACACTACTGTAAACCGTGAACTGTCAGCTGTAAGCTATAGCCTACTCCAAACGCTGCCCGCTGACCGCTGACCGCTGACAGCTAACCCCTTACATAA
>JAEYZX010000007.1 GCA_023427845.1 Bacteroidota bacterium | reverse complement strand
GAACCAGGTCGGCTTCCTCAAGCAGGTTGGTCGTATTGTAACCGCCATCTGCAAGTATAGACGCAACGACCTCGCTGTCGCTGAAATTCATCGCGCAGCCGTAACTCTCGATAAAAAGCTTCTTTGTGTTTTGCGGTTTCTGTTCCAAAACCAACGTGTTTCCCTGTTGGTCTTCGGCAATAATCTTTTCCATTTCCGGTATTAAAGCGACAAAGATACAAAGATTGCCGATAGTGACAAGATGGCAGTTTTTTAATTAACAGTTAATAGTTGAGAATTAGACTGGAGAATTTTTATTGGGGCAGCACATTCCCGCTGTCCATTTGGCAAAAAAGCCGCAGTTCATTGTCGCCCGAAAGCTTCCGTTGGTCGCTTCCCGCCGCCGTGAACCATAGGCTTTTTTTGCTGTGGGCTTTCCATTGCCATCGGGGCTGCGCGGCGGGAGCGTGGTGCAATGTGCGGTCAAGGATACTAGTTTTTGGAATTTGGAATTTGGAATTTGGAATTTGAGTTTTAGATATTGTATAGAAATTTATGGCTTGCCGTTGCTCGAATTGTCAGTATCTTAGGTAGCACAAATATAAAATATATGAAACAGTCTTTTGAACACCATACCCGCTGGTACATTCCGCATCACTTCGTTTACTATCCCATTCTTTTGGTTTTGATTTGCTATGCGGCATATAAAACCGCAACTGCCAACGATACCGAAATATGGATCATGATCACAATAATCCTGGCCTATTTATTCTGGCTCGCGTTCATGCTGCGCCAGCACTACGCACTCACATTACAGGACCGGCTCGCAAAACTCGAACTGCGGTACCGCTATTTTACACTCACCGGGCAGCGTCTTGAACTATTGGCGCCCGAACTTTCCAATGCGCAACTGCTTGCATTGCGGTTTGCCGGCGATGCCGAACTTCCCGAACTCGCACAGCGCGCCGCGACCGAAAATCTGTCGCCGATGGAAATTAAAAAGAGCATTGTGGAATGGAAGGGCGATTATGAGCGGGTGTGAGGTTTAATCGAAATTTATTTTTATACTTGTACCGCAGCCAAATACCACTTCGGGCTGATAATTATATCCAAAAATAAGTTGTGAATTTCCTTAAAGGGAAGATCAATTCATACGATATAGTTAGTTTTACCGCTTAAATAATTTTACATTTTCAACTTAATGTTCGAACAGACTTTTAAAAACATAGACGACATCCTGCACAAAGACGCGGGTTGTGGCAGCGAATTGGATTACGTAGAACAAACCTCGTGGATTCTGTTCCTCAAATACCTCGACGATCTCGAGAAAGACAAACAATTGGCAGCCGAACTTTCAGGAAAGACATATAACCCAATCATCGTACCCGAATTTCAATGGAGCGTTTGGGCGATGCCAAAGACTGCCGACGGCAAGCTCGACCATCACAATGCGAAAACCGGTGATGACCTTGCCGATTTTGTAAACATCGAGCTGTTTCCTTATCTGAAGAAATTTAAAGCCTCGGCTGAAAGTGCCGATACCATTGAGTATAAGATTGGCGAAATTTTTTCCGAACTCAAAAACCGCATCCAAAGCGGCTACAACCTTCGGGAAGTGCTGAACCGTATCGACGAGCTTCGGTTCCGTACGCATGCCGAAAAGCACGAAATGAGCCATTTATATGAATCGAAAATCCAGAACATGGGCAATGCCGGGCGTAATGGTGGCGAGTATTATACGCCGCGTCCGCTGATTCGTACCATTGTAAAAGTGGTTGCGCCCGAAATTGGAAATACAATCTACGACGGTGCCGTTGGTTCGGCGGGATTCCTTTGTGAGGCTTTTGATTATCTGCAAAACAGCAAGCAGCTTACCACTAAAGAAGCCGAAATCCTTCAGAAGAAAACGTTTTATGGTAAAGAAAAGAAATCGCTTGCCTACATCATCGGGACGATGAACATGATCCTGCACGGTATCGAAGCGCCAAACATCATCCATACCAACACGCTTTCGGAAAACATTGCCGATATTCAGGAGAAAGACCGTTACGACATCATTCTTGCGAATCCACCGTTTGGCGGTAAAGAGCGTGCCGAGGTACAGCAGAATTTCCCAATCAAAACCGGGGAAACCGCATCGCTGTTTATGCAGCATTTTGTAAAAATCCTCAAAGCTGGAGGTCGCGCGGGCGTGGTCATCAAAAACACTTTTTTGAGCAATACCGACAATGCTTCGATAAGCCTACGCAAACTGTTGCTCGAAAGCTGCAACCTGCATACGGTGCTCGACTTGCCGGGTGGTACGTTTACGGGTGCCGGAGTAAAAACGGTAGTGCTGTTTTTTGAAAAAGGCGCACCCACGAAAAGAGTATGGTTCTACCAACTCAACTTAGGGCGTAACCTTGGGAAGACAAATCCGCTGAATGAAAAAGATTTGGCCGACTTTGTATCACTGCAAAAAACGTTTGCCGATAGCGAAAACTCATGGAGTGTTGACATGGCCGACATTGATTCGCAAACCTTTGACCTGAGCGTCAAAAACCCAAACAAAAAAGAAGAAGCGCCACTTCGCGACCCACGCGCCATTGTCGAAGAAATGAAAGCACTTGACGCGGAAACTGCAGGTATTTTGAACGACATATTGGAAATGATATGACCAAAACATTCGAAAAAATTAAATTTCAAGATGCGTGCGAGGTATTTGTTGATGGAGATTGGATAGAAAGCAAAGACCAGTCTAGTGATGGAATTCGCTTAATACAAACTGGCAATATCGGCTTCGGATATTTTAAAGATAAAAATGATAAAGGGAGATATATTTCCGAAGATACTTTTAATAAATTAAAATGCACGGAAATTCTTCCTGGCGATCTACTGATTTCGCGATTACCTGATCCGGTAGGAAAGTCTTGTCTCATTCCTGATTTAAATATTAAGATGATTACTGGTGTGGACTGTACAGTGGTTCGTCCAAAGAAAATTTTGTTACCTGAATTTCTGTGCTATTATCAGATGTCTGACGAATATCTAAACGATGTAAATTCGAAGGTATCGGGTTCGACTAGAAGTCGCATAAGTAGAAAGAACCTAGGAACCGTTGAAATTCCCCTTCCCCCACTTCCCGAACAAAAACGCATCGTTTCCATCTTAGACAAAGCCTTTGCCGCGATTGATAAAGCCAAAGCCAATTACGAGCAAAACCTTAAAAATGCAAAGGAGCTTTTTGAAAGTTATTTGCAGGGAGTTTTTGAGAAGAAAGGTAAGGGATGGGAGAAGAAAACTTTGGGCAATTTATGCGAAATAAAAGGCCGGATAGGTTATCGAGGATATACCGTAAAGGATTTGGTTGAAAAAGGGAACGGTGCTATAACCTTAAGTCCATCGAATATTGTGAATAATAAATTTGTACTAGATCGATGTACTTATATCTCTTATTTTAAATATGAAGAGTCTCCAGAAATAAAAGTATACAATGGCGACATATTGTTTGTAAAAACAGGGTCAACTTATGGAAAGGTTGCATTAGTGGAACATTTAGAAGAAAAAGCTACAATTAATCCGCAATTTGTTGTCTTTAAAGAACTGCGATGCAATAATAAATTTTTATATTATTGTTTAATTACAAAAAAATTTAAACTACTTGTAGAAGGAATAATCGGAGGAGCAGCTACGCCAACATTATCTCAAGCAAATTTAGCACAACTGGCAATTGATATTCCTTCAGAAGAAGAGCAAATAATTATTTCCAAACAATTAGATTTGCTTGTGTCGGAAACAAAAAATCTCGAATCCATCTACCTCAAAAAAATCCAAGACCTCGAAGAACTCAAAAAATCTTTACTTCAAAAAGCGTTTTCCGGAGAACTGACAGAAAAAGAGATTGCTGTTTAACAAAAAATATAAATTTAAATCCGTCGGGGCGGGGCTTGCCCCCGCCCTGTATAACAGAAAGATTATCTAAAATAAAAGGGCGGCCGCAAGGGCCGCCCCGACGGGGACACTCCGACAGTTGTAACAAATATTCGAATACAACGAATGATGAAATACAATCCTGAAATCCATCACCGACGATCTATCCGCTTAAAAGGATACGATTACTCGCAGGCGGGATTGTACTTTATAACGATTTGCTGTGCTAACAAACAGCATCGCTTCGGCGATATAGTTGCTGAGAGATTAGAGCTAAATGAATTTGGGGAAATTGCACATGAACAATGGTTGCAACTTTCGCAACGTTTCATGAATTGTGAGCTGCATGAGTTTATTATCATGCCAAATCATATGCATGGAATAATTCAATTAGTAGAAATTCATGAACCTGAAACTGTCGGGGCAGGCGCAAGGCCTGCCC
>JAEYZX010000005.1 GCA_023427845.1 Bacteroidota bacterium | reverse complement strand
CTTTTGTGGCGGGATCAACGAAGAAGATTCTTTGCCTGTGGTTGATAAGATGTTTACAAAAGGTGTGTCGTCGGTACTTGATTATTCTGTTGAAGGCAAGGAAGAGGAAGTGCAGTTTGACGCCGCCTTGCAAATGACGCTTAAAACCATATTATTTGCCGAGGAGCGGCAGGCTATTCCATTTGCGGTTTTCAAACCAACCGGTTTTGGACGTTTCGAACTTTACGAAAAGCTTGGTCAAGGCCAGACATTAAGTAGTAGTGAACAGGCAGAATGGGATCGGGTAGTGCAGCGTTTCGAAACGGTTTGCAAAGCGGCACATGATAAAAACGTCGCATTGCTTATTGACGCGGAGGAAAGCTGGATGCAGGATGCTGCCGACGAACTTGTTACCGAAATGATGCGCAAATACAACAAAGACAAGGCGATTGTGTTCAATACATTACAGATGTACCGCCACGACAGAATGGATTATCTGAAAAAATTACACAAGCAGGCGCAGTCAGACGGATTTTATATCGGTATGAAAATCGTTCGCGGTGCCTATATGGAAAAGGAAAACAAGCGTGCGGAAGAAAAAGGTTATTCAACCCCGATTTGTTCTTCCAAAGAAGCTACCGATCTGAATTATGATGCAGCAATACGTTATATGATCGACAATATCGACAAAATGGCAATTTTCGCGGGGACGCACAATGAGACCAGTTCTTATAAATTGATGGAACTTATGGAAGATCGACAAATAAAGCGCAGTGATGAGCGGATTTGGTTTGGACAATTATACGGAATGAGCGACAATATAAGTTATAATTTGGCGGTCAACGGATACAATGTTGCAAAATATCTGCCATTCGGGCCGGTTCGTGATGTGATGCCGTATCTGATCAGAAGGGCTGAAGAAAACACTTCGGTCGCCGGGCAGACCAGTCGTGAACTTACGCTGATCAAAGCCGAACGCGCCCGTCGAAGCAAAAAATAAAAAATGCCTCAAAAGTCGCATTTTGTACTACATCAATTAAAAATTATTTCCTTATCGGTTGCCGGAATCCGTATGATATGATACGGTTGCGTCATTACAGCCGTCATGTTGCCATTAAGTAGTTTCGTGACCGTAATGTGAACAATGTCCGAATTCTCATCCACATCTGTTATATCGATGCTGTGTCCGCCGTTTTCGCGTACTTCATCAAAAACTGCGATGAGAATCGATTCAGCAAAATCAAATTGAGTTTCTGTAAAGCCATCGGTCACCGGGTTAACGGAATTCATTTGATTTTTCAACGTCTCCCATTGATTTTCGCTTGTTATCACAGAATATTGCGGCGGAATGCCTTCTTGCCCGTTTCCGTACAAATCCCCTTTTCCAACCAATACGGTTGATGTAGTACTATTTTGATGGATTGCCGATTTGTTGTCAGCAGTGCATGCCGTCAGGATAAAAATTACGACGAGACTTTGAAAAAGAATTTTCATGCTAATAGGTTTTACTCGTTTAAGACGTCCTAAACATGAAAAAGTAACAATCTTCAAACAAATTCATAAATAAATGTAAAAATTCCCGGGCCGTTTTAAAATGGTGTTACGGGATTACTATATGTTCGGCAACAGCAGCAGTTTCAATATATTCCGAAATGGCAGCCCGTAGTGATGGCATAAGTAATCCGCGTTCGCTTGTCATGGCGCTATAAACTGGTCGCGGCGCCCGATAGTTGGACTGTGAAAGCCGTACCATCGAATCATCAAATCCCGCTTTTAGTGCGATTTCTTTGGCGAAATCGTGCCATGAAATTGCATCGTTGTTGGATAAATGCCATATTCCGGATTCTTCGTCGATCAGTAGATCAAGCGCGGCGTTCACAAGATGCGGGACATAAGTAGGTGAGATTATCTCGCCCGATGCTTCAAAAGGTTGTCCGTTTTCAAGTGCCTGCAGTACCGCATGGACGAAATTATATTTATCCCACGGACCAAAAAATGCGCTTGTACGTATAACAAGGCTCTGCGGAAGGATTTTCAATACTTTTTTTTCGGCTTCTGCTTTGCTTCTGCCATAAACATTCAGCGGATTCACGGGATCCGATTCAACGTATGCGCAGTCGGTTTTTCCGTCAAACACCAGGTCCGACGAAAATGTCATTAATTGGATTTGGTGTTCACTGCAGGCTATCGCTAAGTTTTCGGCTCCTGTAGTGTTGCTGAGAAAACATCCATCGCTATCACTTTCAGCGTCGTCGACCCGTACAAAACCTGCGGCGTTAATGATTGCCCAGGGATTGTATTTTGAAATGATAGTAGTTATAGAAGTCAAATCACAGATGTCGGCTTCATTCCGGTCCAGAAGCACAAAATGAAGGGAACGCTCTGAACAAATCCGGGCGAATGCCGATCCCAATGTTCCTGTTTTTCCCAAAATTACGATTGGACGGCAGTCGTGAGAAAACGATGTGGTATTCTCTGTTTTATTGTTCAAGCCAAAGTATCGTGATTCGCTTTTCCACCAGCCTTCCGAATGTAGAACATGATTTGAATACGTTCCGGTAAGCGCTAATTGCTTGAGTACACTTGCCATAGCCGTAGGCCTTCTATTGCCGGAGCTTACGTCGAATATTCCGCGTTCATATTCCATGTGATCGCTTGTTAGCAGCGCATTCCATCCAAATGATCCGAGAATGCTCCACGCAGTTACTGCGGGAATCCTGATTCCCTGATGGAGGAGTTCCGTTGCCGAGTCGTATATTTCGAGAAACCATTTCATTTGGCCTTCGCGAGAACAGTGCATATGCGCTTCGGTTACGGCTATCATTATGCGATAACGCTCCCACATTTCATTCATCAAAACTTTAAACCCGTGGGGTTCATCGAATCTAACACGAATCGCTTCTACATCGGCATATTCATGAAGTGTATTGCCACCATGTCGTGAAACGGGATATTTACTCAAATCTTCATCGAGGAAACGTTCGGAAGTACAATAATAGTTTGCACCGATAAGATCCGGCGGGCACGGATTTTCGGTGAAAAAAGCAAGTTCCTTCGCAGTAATCCCCAAATTTTGAAAATATTCCCAAAGCGGATGTCCTGGAATGAATCGGCCACAGAGCAAATCGAACGTAAGGTAACGTCGCTGGTTTTCCATTTTTGCCTGATATTGCAGCAATGGCGTGCTGTAGGTCTTGCTGAGATCTTCCGTCTGCACCAATTTTGCATTGGGATTCACTTCGCGGATGACCTTCATCGCAAGAATTGTAGCTTTAAGCTGGTTCAACAGCATCTTCACGAAACTCACATCGTTTTTTTCATGCGGGAACCAAAGCCCATATAGGCCCGAAAAGCGCGCGGTTGTTAGCGGTTCGTTGACAGGAGTGTACATTTCGACCCACGGAAACTGAATTGCGACTTTTCGTGCGTAGGCGGCAAAAAGCTCCGGAAATTCAGGATCCAGTAGATTTGTATATGCAGGTCCGGAACCGTGATGCAGTAATCCCACAATGGGTGTGATGTTGAGCTGTTGAAGAAGCGTCAGTTTTGAAGTGCTCCACCCGAAATCTATCCGGCCATTTTTTCGTGGCTGATGTTTTTCCCATAGTACCGGATATCTGAGCGTATTGATTCCAAGCTCGGCGATCGCTTCAAGATCGCCTTCCCGTGTATAATGCCCGTTTAAAGTCAGCTGGTCTTTATATCCCGATTTGAGCCGGTTGATGGTACATTCAATTCCGCCCCAAACCTCTGGTTTTTGTGGTTTTTGCTTCATAGGATTTATTTTGCGAAACACATCAGCTATTGCCCGTACTTACACGTGAAAATAGTGGTCCTTAAAAATATAAATCGCGAATCAGGATTCGCCCTTTTTTAAAGTTATAAAAAAAGCCTCACAAATGGAGGCTAATTGTTAAATTTTTGAAGTCGGTTTGGTTATTGTTTCCGGATATCGATCAGTTCCGCTTTATCAGAATAATTCACAACTTCAAGTAAAATGGGCTGTTTTTTTGTTGTCTGGCCTTCGATAACATAGATTTTGCCATTTCCTGACGGCAGATTGCTCCGATCAAAATCGACATCGCCATGGGTTAAAGTGTTTTTGATATCATCGATATTTATCCAGCCTTCGGATAGGATTTGTTTTGATTTTTCTGAATAATGAAATGGTTTATTTCGCAAATCGTTCAAGACCCTTGCATTCGGGAAGTAATTACAACGGGTATCTTTTCCGCTCCAAATCATTCCCACAACGAACAAACCCATAACAAGACCTACAAGATAATAGGCGAAGCGCTGATATAACTTCATGAAGTAATTTTTTGCAAAGGTACGGTATTGCTTCTAAAATACAATCAGGTTTATATCGCTGTGCGGAAGGCCGAACCAATCGCCGATCACTTTGTTCGTCAGGATGCCGTGGTATAGATACACGCCGCCTTTCAGTCCTTTATTGAGGCGGATCGCACTTTCAATACCGCCATCATCGGCCACCTGAAGCAGATAGGGCGTAAGAATATTGCTGATAGATAACGAGGCTGTTTTCGAGTAGCGCGAAGGTATATTCGGAACACAATAATGTACAACGTTGTGTTTTACGAATGTTGGTTTTTCATGCGATGTGACCTCTGAAGTTTCAAAGCATCCTCCGGTGTCGATGCTGACATCTACAATGACGGCGCCACGTTTCATGTGTTCGACCATAGTCTCAGTAACCACAACCGGGCAACGTTCTTTTCCGCGCATCGCACCTATGGCGACATCGCAGCGGCGCAGTGCCTTCAGTAATGATTTAGGCTGAATCGTAGAAGTAAATATTCGATGATTTAAATTATTTTGGAGTCGGCGTAGTTTGGTTATCGAATTGTCAAAAACCTTTACGCTTGCCCCTAGTCCGAGTGCAGTTTTAGCAGCCCATTCGCCAACAGTTCCCGCGCCAAGTATTACGACATCGGTAGGAGGGACGCCTGTTATGTTTCCAAACAAGAGACCTTTTCCAAACTCATTGTTGATCATTAACTCGGCTGCTATAAGAACAGATGCCGTACCGGCAATTTCACTGAGCGATTTTACGGCCGGGTAGGTGCCGTCTTCATCCTTTATATACTCAAAGGCGAGCGCGGTGACTTTCTTTTTCGACATCGCCTCGAAGTATTCTTTTTTCCGTGTTTTGAGTTGAATTGCGGAAATGACGACTGTTTCAGGCTTTACCATTTCGATTTCCTTGACAGTCAGCGGTTCGACCTTAAGGATAATAGGGCAACTCAGTACTTTCTTTGTGTCTGATGTAATCTCTGCCCCAGCGTCACTATACTCCTTGTCGCAATAACTGGCGCTGAGTCCGGCCCCGGATTCGATCATCACGCGATGGCCGTGTGATGTGAGTGAATTTACGGCATCGGGTGTGAGGCAGATTCTGCGTTCCTGATAGCTGCTCTCTTTTGGGACGCCTATGAACAATTCGCTCTTTTGGCGGGCGACTTCAAGTTTTTCTTCCTGAGGAAGCAATTGTTGTTTAGTGAAGGGCGTGAGCGACATATCTTCGGTGAATTATCGGTCTAAGTTATGAAAAAGCTTCTAGGTGGCAAAGGACGGCCAAAGAATGTTAAAATATCATTCCATTATGAGCCGCCGTTGACCATCTTCCAGAATTGACAACCGAATAACGGAGTGGTTTTCCGGAATCAGATTCGGAACTTTCTCGGCCCACTCGATGCAGCACCAATGGCCTGAGTGAAGGTATTCGTCCATTCCCATATCGTATGCTTCAAGTTCGCTGTCGAGCCGGTATACGTCAAAATGGTAAAAAAGTTCGTGATCGTTGATGTGGTATTCGTTTACAAGTGAAAACGTCGGGCTGCTGGTTGCGCCCTTAACTCCAAGTGACCTCGCGATCTCTTTTATCAGCGTCGTTTTTCCCGCACCCATTTCGCCGTAAAAAATCAATACTTTATGTGCGGTATTGTCGAGGATTGCACGTGCTGCGATATGAATCTCTTCGAGGGCAAAATCTAATTTCATCGCAATTATTTCGGATTAAACACTAAAAACGGAACAATCATTTCTTCAAGCGAGATCCCGCCATGCTGGTAGGAATTGCGGTAATAACTTACGTAGTGATTGTAGTTGTTGACATACGCGAGGAAAAAGTCGTTTTTAGCGAATATGTAGGAACTGCTCATATTTATTGCCGGAAGGCCGATTCGCTTCGGATCTTTAACCGCATATACGTCACGGTCTTCGTAGGATAGGCTTCTTCCGGTTTTATAACGCAGGTTAAGGCTTGTATTTTTATCACCAATGACCTTTGACGGGTTTTTTACGTTAATCGTTCCGTGATCGGTTGTGATGATCAGCCGGAAACCGAGTTGTTGTGCCTGTTGGATAATGTCGAGCAGCGGCGAATTGCGGAACCAGCTAAGGGTTAAGGACCTGTACGCCTTATCATCGGAAGCAAGTTCCTTTACAACATCCATTTCGGTTTTGGCGTGGCTCAGCATATCGATGAAATTGTAGACCACTGTCACAAGATCATTATCCTTGAATGATTTGAACCCATCGGCAAGTTTACGTCCACTAGCGAGATTTGTTATTTTAAAATAGTCGTGCTTGATATTTAGTCCGAGACGTTTTAAATGTGCTGATAGAAATTCGGCTTCATAAAGGTTTTTTCCGCCTTCTTCGATGTCATTTTTCCAATATTGTGGAAATTGTTTTTCCATTTCCAGCGGCGTAAGGCCTGAAAAGATCGCGTTTCGCGCATATTGGGTCGCCGTTGGCAATATTGCGAAATACGGTGTTTCCTTTTCGAGTTTATAATGGTTGGTGACAACACTTTCGAATGCTTTCCACTGATCATAACGCAGGTTGTCGATCACCACGAATAGAACAGGGCGATCTTTTTTGGTGATTTCGGGTACAACAAGTTCGCGGAACAGCGTATGCGACATTACCGGGGTGTCGGGATTTGACCCCGAGCCTTTCCTGATTGGAGCGTTGAACCAGTCTTCGTAATTCCGTTCAATAAACTTCCCGAATTGTGAATTTGCTTCTATTTTTTGGGATTCAAGAATTTCAGCCATGCTTTGGTCTTCGATGGTTTCGAGCTGAAGTTCCCAAAAAAGTAATTTCCTGTAGCAATCAATCCACTCTTCCCACGAATTCACCATCGCCATTTCCATTGCGATTTTGCGGAATTCCTTCTGATAATCCAAGGTCGTCTTTTCGGAAATAAGGCGGGAGTGATCAAGGTTCTTTTTAATGCTGAGCAAAATCTGATTCGGATTTACGGGCTTAATAAGGTAATCGGCAATTTTTGACCCGATCGCTTCCTCCATGATGTATTCTTCTTCACTTTTAGTGATCATGATTACCGGAGTGGCCGATTTTTTTTCTTTGATTTCCGAAAGTACCTCAAGGCCGCTCATTCCCGGCATGTTTTCGTCGAGGAACACAATATCGAAATCGCCGTCGTCAAAAACTTCTACGGCGTCGCGTCCGTTGTTGCAGGTAGTGATTTCGTAGTTTTTCTTTTCCAGGAAAAGGATGTGCGGTTTGAGCATCTCGATCTCGTCGTCAACCCAAAGTATTTTGATTTTGTCCATTGTTTTCTTATTCGTGGCAATTTAACATTTATTGAAAATCGTACCTCTTAAAATTATCGTAAATCTAAATGGTTTAATAGTTTATGGAATAGAATCGCCAAAACTTAACACAATCGGCTTGGTAAGGTCAGTATCGTTTTGTACCTTGAATTCAGTTAGATTATTAATAAACAAATACTTAAGCCATGGAAAATTTAAACCGGAAACATGTCACCGACGAACCGTCAAATGGCATGGCAGCAAAACATACTCAGGAGAATCGATTAAGTGAGAATGAGTCGCAAACTGATTCATCCAGAACATCGGGAACAGATAGCGAAGGTAACCCGTTACCAAAAATAAAACCCCATACACATTCGCACGGTTATAAAATGTTCTCCACACGATCCTCAGGAGATGACATCCCAAAA
Organism: Bacteroidota bacterium; assembly: GCA_023427845.1. GTDB lineage: Bacteria > Bacteroidota > Bacteroidia > Flavobacteriales > Flavobacteriaceae > Flavobacterium. Next base: position 8,104 of record JAEYZX010000005.1, on the reverse strand, counting down.
ACATCTACGGGTATTTAAATAAACTGTAACCGCTTATTTGTTAATGCGTTAAATAAAGTATAAATAACCGGTTCGGTTCTTATTTTAAATCGAGATATTGTAGATTTACTTAGTTCTGTTTTGCAAAAATATCTATTTTTTGATTCACCTACTCGGACGAAAAAATAGGTTTAAGCCGACAAAGTACTGTCAACGTTAACCGGCGGCTTAATGATAAAACAGAACTGATTTACAGAGGTCCCAAATCGGGGCCTCTTTTTTTTGGTATTTAAAAACAGGATTTATATAAACAGAAAGAGGTTTCATATAAATGAAACCTCTCTCCTCAATAACCTAAATAACAAATAGAATCTAGTGTTCTTCAGGTTCTTAATTATTACCGAGATAATAGGACACTAAATTACATCCTAATTTTCAAAAATGCACGATGGTTAACGTATATTTAACTGCCAGTTACCTGGTTGGCTGTTCGCCTTTCATTTCGTTTCAATATAGCCGCTGAAATGAGTGAGATTAAAAGACCTACCGGCAGAATTTCGATGTATGTATATAAGATCACCACTAATGGATTTTTGTACATCTCCTTAAATTGTTCCATTTCGGCAGTTTTTTTCGCTAATTCCGCAGCAGATGCGCCATCATGCTTGAGTTGTTCAAGTACATGGGAAGTATAGACTTCAGTGAAATCAGGTACAAAATAATAATAGGAAATTAGCCATGTGACTACATAAATGGTCGAAGCTACCAAACTTATGTAAAGGCCGATCATAAATCCTTTTGGAAAAGTAATCAAATCATCATGTTGTTCACGATATTTTTTTATGGCGATGAATATAAAAGCAAAGGCTATTATCATGGCCGAGAATCCGTAAACCATTCCCATATCTCCTCCAAGATTGTCCATTCCGATTGCAAGTGCAACCACAAGCCATATGCTGACGATTGCCCCTGCAATTAATCCGTAAGTAAACACAATGTTTTTCATTTGTAATAATTTAATGTTAGTCGTGCAAAGTTGTGAAAACACTGTATTTTGCTGTTCATACTTTAGAATGAATTTCTCAGATTCATACTTTCGTATAGTGTTTTAATAACCCTAACTGCTGTGCTTTTTCTACCGCGTGGGTGCGTCGTTTTACGTCCAGTTTTTCAAATAGTCGTGCTGTATGGCTCTTCACGGTATGTGGGGAAATGAACAGTTGGGTGGCTATCTCCTGGTTGCTTAGTCCGTTTGCGATTAGCTGAAGTACTTCGAGTTCGCGTTTGCTTATCGCAAGTTCCATCCGAAGTTGCTCATTGGAAATATATTCGGCGGCGTTACTTGGCTTGTTTTCTATTTGTCGAATCGGACGGATTTTAATCGCAATCCATATGCCAAGCAAAGTGAAAAGCAGCGCGATCGCACCGGCATAAAATTCGAATGCATGCTCGATGATGATCAGCCGCAGCTCAAGCCATTTGAGAACGAAAAGTAAAAGCGCCATTGAAAACCCGTACAAAATTAGGTGCCGGTTTTTAAATATTTTATTGGTCATCCCACAAAGGTAATAAATACGATTGATGCGAATTAATAATGTTAATTATATAGAATTCAGCATGTTAAATTTAGAAAGATGACACTTGCGTGAAATTATATTCACTATTTTTGATAAGGGTTTTGATTTAATATGGATTGAAATTAAAATATTCCGCAATCGGCACTTATATAGAAAAGCTGATAATTAGTAAATCAAAACCACATTAATAGGAGGCCCGAAAGGCCTCCTTTTTACGTATTAAAAAAGCTTCCGGAGAAGCTTAATCAGATTATTCTTTTGCAGGGATAATTCGGTCCGGATGTTTTGGCGGATTAATCGTGTCGGTCAGATTTGGCGGTAGTCCGTTGGGTTGAGCCTTGGTTTGTTTTTGCGTCTGGCCACGTTCTTTTGATGCTTTTTCAGCTTCGACTTCGCTGGTGCTTCGATTTCTTACGGCATTCGGATTGGTTGTCGCACTGGTTGCCGAACGTTCCACCTGTCGTTGCGTTGGGTGAGGTGGCTGCTGCTGGCGCTGATCATCGTTTGGCTGTTCAATCTGAGCTGAAGCGGTTGCTGAAAACAGCAGTGCCACCGCCGATATAATTATAGTTTTCATAATCGTAATATTTAAATGTACTTAAAGATACGGCATAAGCAGGCGCAGTTTATCAGGCATTAACCGTACTTTAACGCCTCATCAATATAGTGACAGCGGATGATTGCGAAATTTCTATATTTGCGTTATGACCAAAATCAAGAAGCTTACAACACTTAACGACCCGATTTACGGCTTCATTACCATTTCGGATCCGCTGATTTACGAGCTGATCCGTCATCCGTATTTTCAGCGGCTCCGAAGGATATCACAAATGGGCCTGTCGTATCTCGTTTTTCCCGGGGCACATCATACACGTTTTCATCACGCGCTTGGTTGCGTACATATCATGCAAAAAGCAGTTGAGGTGCTGCGATATAAAAATGTCGCGATTTCCGATGAAGAGGATACTGCGTTACAAGTGGCCATTTTACTTCACGACATAGGACATGGTCCATTTTCGCACGCAATGGAACACAGTATCGTTGAAGGCGTGAGCCATGAAGCAATTTCACTAATGTTCATGGACAAACTTAACGTGGAATTTAACGGCCGGCTGTCATTGGCAATTCAGATTTTCAAAGGTGAATACCATCGAAAATTCATGCTCCAACTGATTTCGAGCCAACTCGACATGGACAGGATGGACTACCTGAAACGCGACAGTTTTTATACCGGTGTCGCCGAAGGGAACATAAACTCCGACCGCCTGCTTCAAATGATGAACGTTGTCGACGACCGGCTTGTGATCGAGGAAAAAGGAATCTACTCGGTTGAAAAATTCCTGATGGCGCGCCGCCTGATGTATTGGCAGGCCTATCTGCATAAGACCAGCCTTGCCGCCGAATTGATGCTGATGAAAGCGCTAAAACGTGCTCGTGAACTGGTGCAAAAATCAATTGTGCTCGATGCAAGCAAGCCATTGTTGTATTTCCTGGAGAATAGGATCGATGTCGGATCATTCGACAATGCCATACTCGATAAGTTTGCCCAACTCGATGACTTTGACATTGTGAGTGCATTAAAGACGTGGCAATTTCATGACGATGTTGTACTGCGGTCGTTGTGCCGGATGATTTTAAACCGTGACCTGCTTAAGATCAAGGTGGGCGCCGACAAGTTTTCGAAAGCGGAACTCGACCAACTGGTTTTGCGTTATTCGGAAATCACCCAAATCTCGGTATCAGATGCTAAGTATTTTGTTTTCAAAGGAAAGATAAAAAATCAGGCTTACAGCAAGGATCTTGAACCAATCCGGATACTCCGTAAAGACAATACCGTAGAAGATGTGGCGGAGGCATCAGACCAGCTAAATCTGAAAGCACTGTCTAAGCCGGTTACAAAGTATTACATCTGTTTCCCAAAACAACTCCTTTAAAAGTAACAATCAAAATCTATTTTTTATATTTTTGTCGGGAATGTTTAAAGCCTTCGCTTTTTTAAGGACAGGCCACATTCCGGACTTCCATTGATTAAAATGAAGGTGTAATAATAGCGGATGAAATTCACAGCAGAACAAATAGCAGGCATTTTAGATGGCAAAGTCGTGGGAAATCCCGACGCTGAAGTCTTTAAGCTGTCTAAAATCGAAGAAGGCACTGCAGGTTCACTGACATTTCTTTCAAATCCGAAGTATTCAAACTACATCTATTCGACACAGGCAACCATAACTATCGTTGGCCATAACTTCACACCCGAGTCTGCCATTTCGACAACTTTGATTAAAGTTGATGATCCCTACCTGGCATTTACGAAGCTGCTCGAGTTTTACGACGCGGCCAAACAAAATAAAACCGGGATCGAACAGCCATCGGTCATATCGGAAAATGTGACTTACGGCGATAATCTGTATTTGGGCAGTTTCGGATATATTGGTGCTAACGTGGTTTTGGGCAACAATGTCCGGATTTATCCAAATTGCTATATTGGCGACAATACCGTGATTGGCGATAATGTAACGCTGTATGCCGGAGCAAAAGTTTATTCGGATACCATTATCGGAAACAACTGTACGGTGCATTCAGGTGCTATAATTGGAGGTGACGGATTTGGATTTGCGCCCACGACAGATAAATCATTTATGAAGATCCCGCAAATTGGGAATGTTGTAATCGGCGATAATGTCGATATCGGTTCCTGCACAACAATCGACCGTGCAACGATGGGCTCGACAATCATTCGGAAGGGAGTCAAACTCGATAATCAGATACAGATTGCACATAATGTCGAAATCGGCGAAAATACGGTCATAGCTGCCCAGACCGGCGTGGCAGGATCAACCAAGATAGGGTCGAATTGCATGATTGGCGGACAAGTAGGAATTGCAGGCCATCTAACCATCGGGAATAATTCGCGTATTCAGGCGCAGTCAGGGGTTGGACGAAATGTAAAGGAAGGTGAGATCCTCCAGGGTAGTCCCGCATTCAGTTTCAGCGATTACAGCAAAGCGTATGTGCATTTTCGCAATTTCTCGAAAATTGTCGCCGAATTGGAAGAATTAAAAAAATCAGTAAATAAATAAGCAATGGTTAAACACTCGAGCTCTAGCGAACAGGCAAAGCAAACAACCATAAAAAGTGAAATTTCGCTCACAGGTGTTGGCCTTCACACAGGCAAAGAGGTAAAAATGACTTTTAAACCGGCACCGGTCAATAATGGCTATACCTTTGTTCGGGTAGATCTTGAAGGTAGTCCCGTAATTGAGGCCGATGCCAACTATGTCGTAAATACGCAACGCGGCACCAACCTCGAAAAAAGAGGTGTCAAGATTCAGACTTCCGAGCATGTCCTCGCAGCTTTTGTTGGTTGCGATGTCGACAATGTTATTATCGAACTCAACGGATCAGAGCCTCCAATTATGGATGGTTCATCGAAATATTTCGTCGAAGCTATTGAAAAGGCCGGTGTTGTAGAACAGGATGCAAGGCGAAATGAATACGTTGTCAAGGAAGTAATTTCGTTTACCGACGATGCAACGGGAAGTGAAATCCTCGTGATGCCTTCGGATGAATATCAGGTGACCGCAATGGTCGACTTTGGTACCAAGGTACTGGGAACACAGAACGCGACAATGAAAAACATCTCGGATTTCAAGAGTGAAATTGCAGGTGCACGTACGTTCAGTTTTCTTCACGAACTTGAGACATTGCTTGATAACGGGCTGATAAAAGGTGGGGATCTTAATAATGCTATTGTTTATGTGGATAAGGAAATATCCGAAAAAACAATGCAGAACCTTAAAGTGGCATTTGGAAAAGACCAGATTTCGGTGAAACCAAACGGAATACTCGACAACCTGACGCTGCATTATCCAAATGAGGCAGCGCGACATAAATTATTGGATGTTATCGGAGATTTGGCGCTTATCGGAACGCGGATCCGCGGAAAAGTCATCGCAAACAAACCGGGGCATTTCATCAATACGCAGTTCGCGAAGAAAATGTCGAAGATCATCAAAATTGAACAGCGCAACCATGTGCCAACATATGATCTTAATGCGGAACCGCTTATGGACATTCACAAGATCATGAGCATTTTGCCGCACAGGCCACCGTTTTTGCTGATCGACCGCATCATTGAAATGAGCGACAGCCATGTCGTGGGACTTAAAAATGTCACGATGAATGAAAGTTTCTTTGTCGGACATTTTCCGGGTGCGCCCGTAATGCCTGGCGTACTAATCGTTGAAGCCATGGCGCAATCCGGCGGAATCCTTATCTTGAGTTCGGTTCCTGATCCGGAGAATTACCTGACCTATTTCATGAAAATCGACAATGTGAAGTTCAAACAAAAAGTACTTCCGGGAGATACGCTGATTTTTAAATGTGATTTGATATCACCTATCCGAAGAGGTATTTGCCATATGCAGGCGCATGCTTATGCAAACGGCAAATTGGTGGCAGAAGCCGAATTGATGGCACAAATCGCAAGGGTAAACTAATACGATGCGATTCATCGCAGCTAAAAAAATACATTATATGAATCAACCGCTTGCCTATGTCCATCCGGGCGCCAAGATAGCCAAAAACGTCGTCATCGAACCGTTCACTACAATCCACAACAATGTGATAATTGGAGATGGAACCTGGATTGGCTCCAACGTGACTATAATGGAAGGTGCCAGAATCGGAAAGAACTGTAATATATTTCCGGGTGCGGTAATTGCCGCGGTCCCTCAGGATTTGAAATTTGGTGGAGAAGATTCACTTGCAATAATCGGCGATAACTGTACCATTCGCGAGTGCGTAACAATAAACAGGGGAACGATAGCTTCTGGACAAACTACCCTTGGCAACAACTGTCTCGTTATGGCAACGGCACATATCGCACACGATTGCCACATCGGGGATAATGCAATAATCGTAAATGGTGTTGCACTTGCAGGACATGTCACCGTCGGGAATTACGCAATAATTGGAGGCCTCGCGGCCATCCATCAATTCATCAGTATCGGCGACCACGCGATGATTTCAGGAGGTTCGCTGGTTCGAAAAGACGTACCGCCGTATACAAAAGCAGCAAAAGAACCCTTGTCGTATGTCGGCATTAATTCGGTTGGACTCCGTAGACGCGGATTCACAACCGAAAAAATTCGTGAAATACAGGAAATCTACAGAATCCTGTACCAAAAAAATTATAATACAACACAGGCACTCGGAATCATCGAAGCCGAAATGGAAGCCACGCCCGAACGCGATGAAATCATATTGTTCATCCGAAATTCATCAAGAGGCGTCATGAAAGGTTATACCGGGAATTACTAATAAACTTAAATCAATCCACAATAATGGCAAGTACATCAGATATCAGAAACGGGTTATGCATCAAATACAACCATGATATTTACAAAATCATCGAATTTCTTCATGTTAAACCGGGAAAAGGTCCTGCGTTTGTCAGAACTAAATTGAAAAGCCTTACAAGCGGTAAGGTACTCGACAATACTTTTTCGGCCGGTCATAAAATCGATGAGGTTCGTGTAGAGACACATGAATATCAGTTTTTGTATGCCGAGGGTGATAATTACAACTTCATGCACACCGAAACCTACGAACAGATCTCGTTACAGAAGGATATTCTCGACGCTCCCGATCTACTTAAAGAAGGTTCGGTTGTAAAAGTGATCATCAATGCCGAAACCGACGCGCCATTATCAGTCGATATGCCGTCCTCGGTGGTATTGGAGGTTACGTATTCAGAACCGGGAGTTAAAGGAAATACCTCGACAAACGCGACAAAACCCGCCACGGTTGAAACCGGCGCAAGCGTAAATGTACCTTTGTTCATCAATGAAGGCGACAAGATAAAAATCGACACTGCTACGTATTCGTACCTCGAACGCGTTAAAGAATAATTATGAAATTCGACCGACAGTACTCTTTAAAGGAAATCGCCACGCTCATTGAATGCGAATTCGCGGGAAATCCCGATCACATCATTGGCGGGATGAATGAAATTCACGTGGTTGAACCTGGCGATATCGTATTTGTCGATCATCCAAAGTACTATGACAAAGCATTGCAATCGGCCGCGACCACAATATTGATCAACAAAAAAGTGGATTGTCCGGAAGGAAAAGGATTGCTTATATCGGACGACCCGTTTCGCGATTTCAATAAACTGACCAAACATTTCAAGCCGTTTAAATTCGCATCGGCCGCAATTTCGGAAACAGCCGAGATAGGCGAGGGCACTGTCATCCAGCCAAACAGTTTTGTAGGGAATAATGTTAAAATCGGTAAAAACTGTGTCATACATCCTAATGTCGCAATTTATGACCATACTGTGATCGGCGATAACGTAATCATCCATGCCGGTTCGGTATTGGGAGCAGATGCATTTTATTACAAAAAGCGCGCTGAAGGTTTCGACCAGCTCATTTCAGGCGGTCGTGTTGTTATCGGCAATGACGTGGGAATAGGTGCATTGTGCACAATCGATAAAGGTGTGACCGGCGATACCACTATTGGCGATGGTTCAAAATTGGATAACC
>JAEYZX010000173.1 GCA_023427845.1 Bacteroidota bacterium | reverse complement strand
GCATCACATTTGGACCTTTGCAAAGTATTTCGCCGTCGGCTGCAATTTTTACCTCGACATTTTCAATTGGCTTTCCAACTGTTCCGATTTTGAACCCGCGATTGCGCATATCGTTAACTGCAATCACAGGTGAGGTTTCCGTAAGTCCGTAGCCTTCAACGACCGGAATGTTTGCTGCGGCAAAAACACGAGCCAAACGCGGTTGCAATGCCGCACTTCCCGATACCATCAATCCAAGTTCACCGCCTAGTCCGGCTTTCCATTTGCTGAATATCAGCTTGCGCGCGATTGAAAGCTGGAATTCATACCACCAGCCGTTAGCACCATAGGGCTCATATTTCAGTCCCAGGTCAATTGCCCAAAAGAACAGTTTTCTTTTTATTCCTGTGAGTTCAAGTCCTTTCGCATAAATGCTGTCGTATACTTTTTCGAGCAATCTCGGAACTGCAGTGATAACATTTGGATGCACTTCTTTCAGGTTATCCGATAACTTCTCAATCGATTCGGCAAAGTAAATCGCCACTCCGTAGTACTGATATAAGTAAAGCACCATTCGTTCGAATATGTGGCAAATCGGCAAAAAACTCATTGCACGGGTCTTGCCGGCATTGAACGGAATTCGTTTTTCGCTTCCCAACACGTTCGAAACGATGTTACGATGCGAAAGCATTACGCCTTTTGGCTTTCCCGTTGTTCCCGAAGTGTAAATGATTGTTGCCAGGTCATCGGTAGAAATGGCGGCTTTTCGATTTTCAACGTCGTGCTGATTGCTTTCATCGGTGCCCAATTCCATTACTTCGCTCCAATTTTTGCAACCTGGAATTTCATCAAAGCAATAAATTTCCCTGATCATCGGAATCCGGTCGCGGATCAAATTTATTTTGCGAAGCACTTCGGTATCTGATACGAAGCAATAAATCGCACCTGAGTGGTTGATGATATATTCATAATCGTCCTCTGAAATGGTGGGATAAATAGGCACATTTTGAGCACCGATCTGTAAAACGCCAATATCGAGAATATTCCATTCTGTCCGGTTATTGCTTGAGATCACGGCAATTTTATCGTCTTTTTGGATTCCCATCCGAAGCAATGCACGCGAAATGCGATTGGCTTTGGCAATGTAATCATCGGTAGAGGTCTTGATCCACTGGCCATTTTGTTTCGTGACTAATGCGTCGGGGATATTGTATGTTCGCTGTTGATGATAAGGAAAGTCGAACAATCTTGTAATTTCGGACATGGACATGTGTTTTGCTGCAAATTAGTAAAAAATGAACATTTGCCGACAAATCGTCTACATAATCTTACAATCAACTTTGTGCTGAAGCTGCCGGTCACTGCATAAAACCAGAGCGGTAATGAACTAAAAAAAGGCTTTGATTAAAAAGCCTTTTAATATCATTTATTTTCAATCCATTGTCGCGCATTGATGAATGCCTGAAGCCAAGGGGTGACTTCATCCCGGCGGTCTTTTGGATAATGCGCCCAGTTCCATTGAAAGGTCGATCGTTCGATGTGCGGCATCGTCACAAGATGCCGTCCCGTTGCATCACACATCATGGCGATATCAAAATGTGAACCGTTCGGATTTGCCGGATAATCTTCGTACGCATATTTTGCGACAATATCGTATCGTTCTTCCGAATACGGTAAATCGAAACGTCCTTCACCGTGTGAAATCCATACGCCAAGGGTCGATCCTGCGAGTGACTTCAGCATGACCGAGTTGTTTTCCTGAATTTTCACCGATGTAAATCCGCTTTCGTGTTTGCGTGATTTGTTGTGAAGCATCTTCCCATGGACTTCATGATCGGGATTGATCACTTCAAGCTCCATGAACAACTGGCATCCGTTGCAGATTCCGACCGATAATGTATCATCTCTTTTAAAGAAGTTATCGAGTGCCGATTTTGCTTTTTCGTTATACAGAAATGCACCAGCCCAGCCTTTTGCCGAACCAAGCACATCCGAATTTGAAAATCCCCCGACAGCACCGATAAATTGGATATCTTCCAATGTTTCGCGTCCCGAAATCAAATCGGTCATGTGAACGTCTTTCACATCAAAACCCGCCATATACATCGCATTTGCCATTTCGCGTTCGGAATTGCTTCCTTTCTCGCGGATGATTGCAGCTTTCGGACGTGGTTTAGATGCATCAGTTGTGGGTTTTTTTCCTGTAAAATCCGAAGGGAATGAATATCGTAAAGGTTGTTTTTTATAATTGTCGAAACGCTTCTTCGCATTCTCGGCACCCGATTGGTTGCGGTCGAGCAGATAAGAAGTTTTAAACCATGTATCGCGCATTTCGGCAATATTGAACGAATACGAAGCTTCGTCATTAACAATATTCAATTCGCCTTTGCCCGTAACGCTTCCGATATTAAAAAATTCGATACCGTTCTCAGTAAGGATCTGCTCGACCGAGGCATCTGCCTGGAACACGATTCCGATATTTTCAGCGAACAGCAATTTAACCGAATCACATTCGCCAAGCTCGGTCAGATCCAAATTGGCGCCGAGATCATTATCGGCAAAACACATTTCGAGCAGTGTCGTAATCAAACCGCCGCTTCCGATATCGTGGCCGGCCTGTATTTTTCCATCGAGTATCAATTGCTGCATTACATCAAAAGCATTTTTGAACCGCGCTGCATTTTTGATTGTCGGTGCGTCATTTCCGACGCGGTTTAAAGTTTGTGCAAACGAAGAACCGCCAAGTTTGAAATCGTCGCTCGACAGGTTGATGTAATAAATATTTCCGCGATCTTTTTGCAGAACAGGTTCGACCACTTTTGTAATATCGATGCAGTTTCCACCGGCAGAGATAATTACGGTTCCCGGCGAAATCACTTCGCCATCGGGATATTTTTGTTTCATCGAAAGCGAATCTTTTCCGGTTGGGATGTTGATTCCGAGTTCAATGGCAAAGTCGGAACAGCTTTGAACTGCTTCATACAATCGCGCGTCCTCACCTTCATTTTTACATGGCCACATCCAATTGGCCGATAAAGAAATTCCTTTTATTCCGTTTTTTATCGGAGCCCAAATTATATTTGACAACGCCTCGGCAATTGCGGTTCGGCTTCCTGCCGCGGGATCAATCAACGCGGCAATAGGCGAGTGGCCGATAGAGGTCCCAACGCCTTCCTTGCCGACATAATCCAATGCCATGACGCCAACGTTGTTCAGTGGTAATTGCAACGGCCCGGCGCATTGTTGTTTAGCGACTTTTCCGCCAACGCAACGGTCCACCTTATTCGTTAGCCAATCCTTGCATGCAACGGCTT
>JAEYZX010000151.1 GCA_023427845.1 Bacteroidota bacterium | reverse complement strand
ATGCGGAACGTTTTGTTGCGGCCGTCAACAAAGAGCCTCAGCTTTTTATTAAATCGGGATCCGATCCGTAAGCCGAAACCAGCAATGTAAACCAATACGTCATACAGCAAAAACATACACGCGAAATTGTGGCGCTAAAATACGCCTCTTTACCATAAAAACCATTGAAATTGGTCATTTAATTAGTAGTTTTGCTGGTATTAACACCCGTCAAAATGAACAAAATCCAGATGGTCGACCTCAAAGGTCAGTATGATAAAATTAAAGATGCGGTCAATATCTCTATCCAGGAAGTACTCAATACCAATACCTATATCAACGGCCCACAGGTCCACACGTTCCAAAAAAACCTCGAAAATTACCTTAACGTTAAACACGTGATTCCCTGTGCGAATGGTACCGACGCGCTTCAGATTGCGATGATGGGACTCGGCCTCCAACCGGGCGATGAGGTCATCACGGCCGATTTCACTTTTGCAGCCACCGTCGAAGTCATTGCGCTTTTGCAGCTCACACCGGTGCTCGTTGATGTCGATATCGATACATTCAACATCTCAATTGATGCGATCAAAAATGCGATCACGCCAAAAACCAAGGCGATTGTTCCCGTGCACCTGTTTGGCCAGGCTGCAAATATGGAAGCTATAATGGAAATCGCAGCAAAACATAATCTGTTTGTGATCGAAGACAACGCACAGGCTATTGGTGCGAATTATAAATTCTCCGACGGATCGAAAAAGAAAGCCGGTGTAATCGGGCATGTGGCTTCCACTTCTTTTTTCCCGTCCAAAAACCTTGGCTGCTATGGCGATGGAGGTGCGATTTTCACCAACGACGATTCGCTTGCACACACGTTACGCGGAATCGTGAATCACGGAATGTACGAGCGTTATCACCACGATGTCGTCGGGGTCAATTCGAGGCTCGACAGCATTCAGGCGGCAGTGTTAAACGCAAAATTGCCTAAACTGGACGATTATAATAAGGCGCGGCAACAGGCAGCAAAGAAATATTCAGATGCGCTGGCGAATCATAAAAATATCATCACGCCATTTATTTCTGGCGATGCCGACAGCCATGTTTTCCATCAATACACGCTGCGTATCATTAATGCCGATCGCGACGGTTTGATGAAGCATTTGCTCGACAACGGAATACCGTGTGCAATCTATTACCCGATTCCGTTGCATCTCCAAAAAGCATATGCCGACGCGCGTTATAACGAACAGGATTTTGTTGTCACAAATCAACTTGTGAAAGAAGTCATTTCGCTGCCGATGCACACCGAGCTCGACGATGAACAAATCGACTTCATCACAAAAACCATATTGGAATTTTTAAAATAATCAGGAGCTGTTCCTGCTTTTCGCTACAATCTTTTTTGCCTGCATCCGCCGCAAAAAAGGATTTGCGCTGCAATCAGGGCTAGGGCTTCGCACTTCAAACAATAAATTTTATGGCGAGGAAAATAGTAGTAACGGGAGGATTGGGTTTTATCGGTTCACATACCGTTGTCGAACTGCAGAACGAAGGCTACGAAGTGGTCATCATCGACAACCTTTCGAATTCGTCGCTGGATGTGCTCGACGGAATCACAAGGATCACGGGAAAAATGCCCATTTTCGAAAAGTTCGACCTTCGCGAAAAATCGGCCGTGCAGGATTTTTTCAAAAAGCATTCCGATTTGTGGGGCATCATCCATTTCGCGGCATCAAAAGCAGTGGGAGAGAGCGTTCAGAATCCGCTGTTGTACTATGAAAACAACATCAACACATTGGTATATCTGCTTCAGGAACTGACGCAGATCGAAAACGCAAATTTCATTTTCAGTTCATCATGTACCGTTTACGGACAGGCAGCACAAATGCCGATTACCGAAAATGCACCTATTCAGCCGGCAATGTCGCCCTATGGCAATACAAAGCAAATCGGCGAAGAAATCATAATTGACGCGGCTAAAGTCACGAAAATCAATTCAATTTTATTGCGCTATTTTAACCCGATTGGCGCACATCCTTCGGCCGAGATCGGCGAACTTCCGATTGGCGTACCACAAAACCTGGTACCGTTCATCACTCAAACCGCGATGGGATTCCGCGATGAATTATCGGTTTACGGCAACGATTATCCAACTCCCGATGGCACCTGCATCCGCGATTACATCCACGTAGTCGATTTGGCGAAAGCACACGTTGTGGCACTTCAGCACCTAATCGACAGAAAGAACAACGACACGATTGAAATCTTCAATCTCGGAACAGGAAAAGGAAGTTCGGTGCTTGAAGTCATCAAGGCATTTGAGAACGTCAGTGGTAAAAAGCTTCCTTATAAGATTGTGGGCCGCCGTGAAGGTGATGTTATCGAAGCATACGCCAGCACCGCGAAAGCCAACCAGGAATTGGGCTGGAGAGCCGAATCGACTTTGGAGGATGCGTTGGCAAGCGCGTGGAAATGGGAGAAAAAAATCCGATCTTAAGAAAGTAGGAGTAAACAGTGGCAGTAGGCAGTGCTAGATAAAATTATTCACTTCAATTTATCATGCGTAAGGAGTAGGCAGTCGCGGTAGGCAGTTTTAATGCATTATCGAACTATTTTACTGTGAATTTTTCGGGATGGTTTATCATATAACTGATTAATTTTCCGATTTCCGTATTTTTAGTTTCTAAATCAATAAATTGTTTCTCCGAGATATAATTGCACTTTAATGCGAATTCGAGCCACACTAATGTTTCTGAATTTTCAGCATCGCTATCCGAAAGCTTACTTATGAAATGATTTGGATAGCGCCGTTTCCGATATGCTTCTGCAAAATTTGCGCATACGCTGCGGGACGCTCTACGAATCTGGTCGGTCAAAGCATACCTTTCTTCCGCTGGAAATGTTTTTGAGGTTTCAAATATTTCCATTGCAAGTTCAAATGCAATTTGGTAAGCACGCAAATCCCTAAAATCCATAAGATCTCAACATTCTGTTTTGATTTTTGGTAATTGCTACCAAGACTGACTACTATCTGTGGGTTTCAGAACTGCCTACTGCCACTACCAACTGCCAACTAAACAAAAACCACTGCGACTGCAACTGAGCACTGCGACTAATCACGCACCAGCGACTACCGCTTCCTTATCAATCTTCTTCACCAATCCCTGCAATACATTTCCGGGACCGACTTCAGTAAATGATGTCGCGCCGTCTTTTATCATTTGCTGCACCGATTGCGTCCATCGTACCGGGGCGGTCAATTGGAGGATCAGGTTTTTCTTGATTTCTTCCGGATCGGAAACAGCTGTTGCGGTTACATTTTGATAAACGGGACAAACCGGTTCCGAAAACGACGTCGCTTCGATTGCAGCGGCAAGTTCTTCGCGTGCGGGTTCCATCATAGACGAGTGGAAGGCACCGCCAACGGGCAGAAGCAACGCTCTTTTGGCGCCTGCTTCCTTCATCGCTTCACATGCTTTTTCAACCGCCGATGTCTCACCCGAAATTACAAGCTGACCCGGACAATTGTAGTTTGCCGCGACGACAACGCCGTCAATTGAAGCACAGACGTCTTCAACAACTTTATCGTCAAGTCCGAGTACGGCGGCCATTGTCGACGGAGTAATCTCACACGCTTTTTGCATCGCCAACGCGCGTTTTGAAACTAATTTCAGTCCGTCTTCAAACGACAATGCGCCATTAGCAACCAATGCCGAAAATTCACCTAACGAATGTCCGGCTACCATTTTAGGGTTAAAATTCTCCAAGTTTTTGGCGAGAACCACCG
>JAEYZX010000086.1 GCA_023427845.1 Bacteroidota bacterium | reverse complement strand
AGGTAATGACGTCTTCAAAATGGCGATTGCCGTTGCACCGGTAACGAACTGGAGATTCTACGATACGGTGTATACCGAGCGTTATATGCAGACACCGCAGGAAAATCCGTCGGGTTATGACGATAATTCGCCTATCAATCACGTCGATAAATTAAAAGGAAAATTGTTGCTGATTCATGGTTCGGGAGATGACAACGTACATGTGCAAAATACAATGCAGATGATGGAAGCGTTGATCCAAGCCGACAAACAATTCGATTCACAAATCTATCCTGATAAAAACCACGGAATTTATGGCGGTAAAACGCGAATTCAGCTATTTAATAAAATGACTAACTTTATCCGGGAAAATCTATAAAAATTATGGCCAACCAAGCGCTGACCCCGTCCAACGATTTGTTTGGACACCCTAAAGGATTGTTTATCCTGTTTTTTACTGAAATGTGGGAGCGCTTTTCCTTCTACGGAATGAAAGCCCTGCTTATTTTTTACCTTACCAAGTATCACCTGTTTTCAGACAGCGCCGGAAATATGCTCGTAGGATCGTATGCGGCCCTGGTTTATGCAATGCCTGTCGTGGGCGGCTTTATTGCCGATCGATATCTGGGTTTTCGGAAAGCCGTTGTTTTTGGCGGAATCATGCTGGTGTTGGGCCATGCCGGGATGGCATTTGAAGGAACTGCGGCCACGCAATCGGTAACGGGCGAAATCACCCGCGACGATTTTGCAATGCAAATATTCTATCTATCGCTCGCATTCATTGTGTTAGGGGTTGGGTTTTTAAAGGCCAACATATCATCGCTCGTAGGGGAACTATATGCGCAGGGGGACAAACGCAGGGATTCCGGATTTACGTTGTTTTACATGGGAATCAATCTCGGATCATTCCTGGCGACAATCATTTGCGTCTGGCTTGGAGAAGAATTCGGTTGGAGTTACGGTTTTGGCGCCGCCGGAATCGGTATGTTGGCCGGACTCATCACGTTTGTATTAGGCAAAAGACATCTGAATGGAAAGGGAGAATCCAATTTTCCGGAAACACTTGAAAAGAAGACATTCGGAATCAAAAATGAGTACGTGATTTATGGCGTCAGCATTTTATCGACATTGTTGCTTTGGCAGATGGTACAGCGGCACAGCATCGTCCAAAACATATTGATAATTGCCGGCGCGATATCGTTTGTGTACATTGTTTATTATGCGATGACGCAGCTCGATAAGATTGCCCGCGAACGGTTGATGGCGTTAACCATTCTGATCATTTTTACGGTCATTTTCTGGGCGCTTTTTGAACAGGCGTATACGTCGATGAACTTATTTGCCGACAGGATTCTCGATCGCGGCGAGATCAAAGCGGGACAGTTCCTGAGTTTGAATGCGCTCTTTATCATTTTACTTGCGCCTGTTTTTGCATGGCTGTGGGTGAAACTCGGGAAATACAATCCGAATACTGCGGTCAAATTCTCACTGGCGCTTATGTTTGTTGGGTTAGGATTTGGCGCGCTTGTCATGGGGATTAACGCATCCGGTCTTGGAAAAGTTGCCATGTATTGGTTAGTGATCACCTATTTCCTGCATACTTGTGGCGAGTTGTGCTTGTCGCCGGTAGGTTTGTCGGCAGTAACAAAACTGTCGCCTGCAAAAATTGTCGGTTTTATGATGGGTGTGTGGTTTTTGGCAACTGCAAGCTCAGAATTCATCGCGTCGGTACTTGCCAACATTGCCGCAATCGATACTACCAATGGCGAAGCGCCGGATTTAAATTTAGCCAAAGAAAGTTACTTGATGCTTTTTGAATACTTGTTTTACACAGGTGTTATATTTGGAGTGCTTTTATTGATAATATCGCCATTGCTTAAGAAGCTCATGCACGGCGTCGACAAAGAACTAAACAACTAATTATATGAACCAGAATTCAACAGATCACTTTTTCCAAAGCCCGGTTTTAGGACATCCCGCGGGATTATTCGTATTGTTTTTTACCGAAATGTGGGAGCGTTTCTCATTTTACGGAATGCGGTCACTCTTAATATTATTCCTGATTGCTTCGATGACCGATGGCGGCTGGGGATGGACCCGTGAAAATGCATCTGCATTATTCGGTTCATATGTCGGATTGGTTTATCTATCCACAATGCTCGGAGGTTATTTTGCCGATAAGATAATCGGTTTCCGATGGGCCGTCGTTGTTGGAGCGGTGCTGATGACTCTCGGGCATGCGTCAATGGCGGTTGAAACCGAATTTTCGATTTACCTCGGACTAATCCTTTTGGTCTTCGGAAATGGTTTCTTTAAACCAAACATGACATCAATCATTTCTGAAATGTATAAAGACCGACCTGAGAAAAAAGACGGAGCGTACACCTTATTTTACATGGGTGTAAATGCCGGAGCTTTCTTCGGAATTTTGCTTTGCGGATATTTGGGCGAAAAAGTAGGTTGGAGCTATGGATTTGGTCTTGCAGGGATCTTCATGTTTTTTGGAATGCTGCAGTTCTGGCTGTCGCAAAATATTTTTGGGAATATCGGATTGAAACCGACAAAAGAAAGCCGCGCACTATCGGAAGCAAGCGACACCGATAAACGAAATCCGTTTACTCCGTGGCAGCTTGTGATGATCGGATTGGCAGCGACGCTTGGATTACTTTGGATATTAAATGATCCGGCGACAAAAATCTCGGGCGGAACGGTAAACATTTTCAGCTGGCTTGGCGAACATGGTAATACAATCGCGATTCTTACTGCATTGGGCTTGTTCATCATATTGTTGGTATACCGGTTTACGCAGTATTCGGCAATTACACGTGAGAAGTTAATTGCGGTGACGTTTTTTGCATTCCTTACCATATTCTTCTGGGCGATTTTCGAACAATCGCCAAACAGTTTGACAATCTTCGCCAGCGATTATACCGACAGGGTTCTGACAGGAAATTGGAGTGTTACCTTTCTGATCATCAACTCGCTTATTACGATACTGCCTTTGGCGATCATAACCTGGGTACTGACACTGTTGTTCAAACAAACCTTTAAATTATATACCGTTGCCAGCCTTATCCTTAGTACGAGTTTCCTCATCGTATGGACAATTGCATTGTGGATGCTGGCTAAAGATTATTATACTGCCGGAATTTTGGATTTTTCCGATGAGACTCTTGCAATGCTGAAAATCGATAAAGTTACGACTCCATTGACCGAAGTTCCGGCCACATGGTTCTCGACATTGAACTCATTGTTTATCATTTCACTGGCACCATTGTTCTCTAAATGGTGGGAAAGTAAATACAATCCATCTGCAAATAACAAATACGGAATCGGGATGATGCTGCTTGCTATCGGTATGGCATGTGTTGCTTTTGGCGCAAGCGGAATCGAGCCGGGGGCGAAAACGGCATCTGTCAGCATGATCTGGCTGATTCTCGTATTCTTGTTCCATACTATGGGTGAATTGTGTATTTCGCCGGTCGGATTGTCGTATGTGAGCAAGCTTGTTCCTGCTCGTATGATTGCATTTATGTTCGGGGTTTGGTATCTCGCGGTTGCGATCGGAATGAAAGGTGCAGGTATGTTCGGTGAAAACATCGACAAGATTGCGAATGAACACGGTTTGAGCTATTTCTTCTGGATACTCGCGGCCGTTTCAGTTGCTGTGGCACTATTTTCGATAGTGATGTCACCGGTGATTAAAAAGCTGATGCACGGCGTCCGATAATTAAAGTAATTTAAAGATGAAGAAATTTTTATTAACGATTGTAGTAGTTCTATGTTGCGTTGCCACACAGGCGCAAGAGATTGAATGGCAGACCGATATTAAGAAGGCAGTCCAGATGTCGACTAAAAGCAAAAAACCGATGTTGTTGTTTTTTACGGGCAGCGACTGGTGCGGTTGGTGTATCCGATTGCAAAAAGAGGTACTGAAAACTCCTGAATTTGCAGCCTGGGCTAAGGAAAATGTAGTGTTGGTCGAATTGGATTATCCACGTCGGACACCGCAGACTCCCGAACTTAAGCAGCAAAATGCCGCACTACAGCAATTTTTCGGCATACGTGGTTATCCGACAATCTGGTTTGCAAACGGTTCAACCGACAAAGACGGAAAAACCGCGTTTATACAACTTGGCAGCACCGGTTATGTGGCCGGCGGTCCATCGGCATGGCTTAGCACTGCAAACCGTATACTTAAAAAATAAAATTATTTGATGCTATAGAATCCCTTTTCACCGGTCGCGTGGAAGGGGATTTTTTGTTTATGGCACGTTCGTTTCCAGTTCTCGATATAAGATTTGTAATTCGATGCATCGGCTATTATAATTTCGGGTTTGGAGTTTTTCAACAGCCTCTCCAGATTTATTCGCGGCGATTGGATCAGCAGTATTACATCAGGATACTTGTTTGACGGCACAACCGCTAAACTGTCTATAATCAAAATATTTTTATTTTTCCAATGCATTACATTTGGTACATTTTCAATTGTGTGGGTCGTGATGAAATTGCCGACCAGGAAAGACTGCAGCATGGAATTACTGTGGAATGAAGTATCGTTGCAAAATATTTTAGCATTCGCATTTCGATTCTCGGCAAGCAACGTGTTTCGCGGCAAATTAAAAACGATTAACTCCGAGTGATTACGGCTGTTTATCATCGCCTGTAAACATGATGCCTGAACAGCCATAACGAGCAACATTACATAGCACAAGCGCCTAAAGTTTGGCTTCCCAATCCAAATAAAGAATGCAATTATCAGAAGATACGACGAGACTAACATTACTTTATTGAATGGTATATCCCGAAGTACGAATTGATCGAATGATGCGATTTTGGCAATTATTCCATTCAATATAAAAATGCATTTTTCAAGCACCAGGGCCAAGCCGAACGGAACAGTACCGAACATCGCAATGATTGCAACGGTGACGCCAATAGCCATAATGACGCTTAAGAACGGAATAATAAGCAGGTTTGTCACGAAAAACAATCCGGCAAATTGGTGGAAGTAATAGACGCTCAAAGGAAATGTTCCAATTTGTGCTGCAAATGACACTGTAACTATGTCCCACAAATATTTTACGATCGTATTTTTTGGTTGCCATAACGAAGCAAACAATGGTTGCAACCAAACTATAAAAAATAATGCGACATAACTAAGTTGAAAACCCACATCCATGAGAAATGAGGGCTGGAACAGCAGTATAAGAAATACCGACACCAATAATGTATGAAAGATGTTTGTTGATCGTCGTAAGTGCATTCCAATCGCGACAAATGAAAACATAGTTACCGACCGTACGACCGAAGGCGAAAGTCCGGCAAGAATCGCAAAGCACCATAAAGAGCCTAGCAGTATAACGATCTTAAAAAGCGAACCCGTTCTTGTATTCGGCAATGGTCGCATGATAATATTGATGAACAACAGAATGAGCCCCACATGCAATCCTGACACCGATAAGATGTGTACTGCTCCCGCATATTGATAATCCCGTAAAATCTCCCGCGCAATATCCTGTTGCTGGCCGAGAATCAATGCTGCGAGTACGTTAAGTTCCCGTTCTTTGAAACCGCTGAGCCTCAGATTTGTCAGCATTGTGTTTCGAATCTTTGCAGCGTAATACCAAACATTCTTATGGACCTTATCGCAAATGAGCATTTCGTTTCTGCTGCAATATATCTGAGATGCAATGTTTTTGTTTTTTAGATAACCGGCATAGTCGAATTGTCCCGGGTTGCGAGGTGGCTGATATCCGCCAAAGTTCGATTGAAGGTTGATGACTGAACCTATTACCAGTGGTTGCGCAAGTGAATCTTTCTTGATATTAAGCAGAAGCAATCCCTGAGACGACCGTCCGTTGATGGTTTGTACAGTAGCAACAAACCGCTCATTTTTAGCTGTGGTTTTAAATTGTTCGCGCAATACAAGTTCAAGTGAATTAAATTCATGGTCATGCGCAAAATTCAAATAATGATTCGCACGGTTACTGTCGGAATGCAGTTGCTGCGTAGAGAATCCAAGTAAAACTGCACATACTGCCGATGCGATCCCAAATCCAAGCTGTATCCGGTCATATTTCCGCGATAGCATATAGACTGCAAACAATACAAGCATCGATGCCAGCCCCATGATTGGTATTAGGCCGGGTGATGATATGGTACGCGCAATCACGATTCCGCAGACGAATAGTATAGTGAGGCGTGCTAAAGGGAAGTGCATTATTTTCATTACCAACGTAATTAAAATAAAGCTACTCCGTAGCGTGTGAAACTTTTGGGAGGAAATCTGCAGATTTTGTTAAACAAAAAAAGGGACACTTAAAGTGCCCCTTTTTGTAAACTATTGGTTAACTATAGAATGCGGTTTGCCTGAGCGAAAGTCCTGCTGTAATACGGTTCCTTCGTTGAAGATACTATTACGCCTTTGGAAGTCGACGAGTGTACAAATTTGATTTCATCGCCAATTACGTCTATTACCATACCGACATGGTTGATAATGCTCTTCCCATTTGTTTTGAAGAATATCAAATCGCCTTTTTGAATTTCCTCTGTTGCAATCTTTTTTCCGACTTTTGCCATTTCTCTTGAACTCCGCGGCAATGACATATCAAAAATGTCGCACACTGCAGTTACCATTCCCGAACAATCCATTCCAGCCTTGGTAGTGCCGCCACCACGGTAGCGAACGCCGATAAACGACATCGCATTGTTGATCATCTGCACTGCAAGGTAGTTTTCATTTGGCATCGGAAATAAATCTTTGTCCTCGGTTTCTTTTATGATAGCCGACTTGGTTTTATTTTTTGCCGATTTTGAGGTTTTTGACTTCTCGGCAGCATTTGCCTGTAAATTTTCGGAAGGCTTTTGGTAAACACCTTTTTTTACAGCTTCTTTTTTAGAGGTTATGACTTGTGAATTTCCCGTGTAGGCCGACAGTAGGATCGTCAGGAAAGCAACTTTGAACAGGGCGGATTTGAACATATTTTATTTTTTATTTTTCAGGACTGGCCTTTAGATTTATAAATAAAATTCTGGGGCGAATTTTTGGTTATTAACCATGTAACGCCGCTAACATGCAGTTTATTACATAATTATAATCAAAAATAATACAATTCCCATGGAACTGCGAAACATAAGATGTTAAAATTTTTTAAAAACAAGATACCGCGGCAATGGAAAATTTTTGCGAAAGCCTATGAAATAAGAGTTTATGGTAAGATTTCAATCGACTTAAAATTTCCGCAAGTTATCAACAATCAGCTTAGCGACCTTTTTACTCGCCCCGATTCCGCCTAATCTCTGCTCTAGTTGTTCGTATTCCGATAAAAGTCGGCTGCGATGATCTACGTCCAGCAGTTTCTGAAGTTCCTCTGCCAACCTGGTTTCGTTACATTCGCTTTGAATCAGTTCGGTGACGACTTCTTTATCCATGATCAGGTTCACAAGCGAGATGTATTTCAATGTAATGACGCGCTTCGCAATTTGGTACGAAATGTAATTCCCTTTGTAGCAAACCACTTCCGGAACTTTGAAGAGCGCGGTTTCAAGCGTTGCCGTGCCTGAAGTGACGAGCGCGGCATGCGACATCGCAAGCAGGTCGTAGGTTTGATTCGAAATGAACTTTACGTCATTGTTATCGATGAATTGCTTATAGAATTCAAAGTCTTGGCCGGGCGCACCCGCTATAACAAATTGATAATTGGGGAATTTTTTGACCGAAGTGAGCATTACCGTCAGCAATTTTGTGATTTCCTGCTTTCGGCTTCCGGGTAAAAGTGCAATTATCGGCCTTTCATCCAAATTGTGTTGAAGGCGGAAATCAACTGGATCGGCGGCAGTCCGGTTATGGATTGCATCAATTAGCGGATGTCCGACGAATTCGACTCCGTATCCGTGTTTGATTTCATAAAAATCCTTTTCAAATGGCAGGATGACATACATTTTATCGACATCCCGTTTAATTGACGCGATGCGGTTTTCTTTCCATGCCCAGATTTGTGGCGAAACGTAGTAGTGCGTTTTGTAGCCGCGCTGTTTTGCCCACTTAGCAATCCGCATGTTGAACCCGGGATAATCGATGAAAATAATCGCATCCGGATCGAACGCTGTAATATCGCTTTTGCAGAATTTGATATTTCCCAAAATGGTTTTCAGATTGAACAGCACTTCGGCGAATCCCATAAAGGCGAGTTCCTTGTAATGCTTTACCAACGTTCCGCCAACCGATTGCATCAAATCGCCACCCCAAAAACGAATTTCAGCATCCGGATCAAGTTCGTAAAGCTCTTTCATCAGGTTCGATCCGTGAAGGTCACCCGACGCTTCGCCGGCGATGATATAATATTTCATTTTATAAGAATATCGTTAAGATTGCGAGCAAAATCGTTGCAAGGATAACGCCACGTGCCATCAGTTCTTTTTTGAAATGCAACAGACTGAAAAAAAGGATCAGATTCAGTACGGCACCCAATGTAATTATTTTACCGAGGTGTTCATTCGCTTTGATTTTTGCGATTCCGGCCGTCAGACTGTCGTCAACAAATAAAATCAGGAACAGATAGCTGCCCAATAGTGCCGTTGCAAGACCGAACAATACCCCGAACAACAAATCAATCTTTCTCATTTAAATCCCATGTGTTTAGAATTTGCATCGCATGATGTGCCGTCAGGTCAAACTGTACAGGAACCAACGAAACGTAGCCGTTTTCAAGTGCCCATTCATCGGTATCGTCTCCGTGATCCTGGTTTACGAATTCACCTGTAAGCCAGTAGTAATCCTTTCCTTGAGGGGTCTGCCTTTTATCGAATTTTTCCATCCAGATAGCCTTTGCCTGGCGGCAAACACGGATTCCCTTAATGTCTTTAGTTTTCAGTTTTGGAAAATTGACGTTTAAAACAACACCTTCCGGAAGCCCGTTTTCCAATACTTCAAGCGTGATTTTTTTGATGAACGGTTTCACCTGCTCAAAATCGGCGTCCCAGTCATAATCCATCAATGAAAATCCGATTGCGGGAATTCCTTCTATCCCGGCTTCCACCGCGGCACTCATCGTTCCCGAATAAATTACATTTATCGAAGAATTCGATCCGTGATTAACGCCCGAGACACAAAGATCCGGTTTGTGTTTTATGATTTCATTTACTGCCAGCTTTACGCAATCGACCGGCGTTCCCGAGCAGCTGTATTCGGGAATCGCGGCATCATTGGCAGAAACCTTGTTGATGTATAAGGTGTTGTTGATCGTTATGGCATGGCCGGTAGCCGACTGCGGACTGTCGGGCGCCACTACGATTACGCGGCCAATCTGTTCCATGACAGAAATCAGTGCGCGGATTCCGGGGGCGGTAATGCCATCGTCATTTGTAACTAAAATCAGTGGTTTTCTACTCATTGGAGAGGTGAGGATTGCTGGTTATCCCAAAATTGTTACAAAAATACGCTTTTTTAGAAGTTAGTCATTACATTAGCACCTTTAACAAAAAATTAGCCGCACGCTATGAGCCTATTGGCATAGTTTTTCCTTAAATTTATTTTCAAAAACGTTGATGAATGCTATACTCCAATTTATGAAAAGAAACTATAAAATACTACTGGTGGTTGTCGCCTTATCGGTGGCAATGTGGGGCTTTATGCCAAGGGAAAAAAGTGATCCGGGAAAGGACAGGCTTTTGTTGGAGTTGCTTGCATTTGTAATTGACAGAGGTCATTTTGAGCCGGCCGAGATCAATGATGAATTTTCGAAAGGTGTTTACAAGGACTACATTACGGCGCTTGATCCTTCAAAGCGGTTTTTCCTGCAGTCGGATATCGATGAATTTTCAAAATATGAATTGCTGCTGGATGATCAGATTAAAGGTAAAGACCTGTCATTCTTTGATTTGACCTATAAACGTCTAATGCTGCGAATCAAAGAAAGCAAGACCTATTATAAAGAGATTCTTGATAAGCCGTTCAATTACAATGTCGATGAGAGCTTCAATACCGACTATGAAAAACTTCCGTATGCTGCTAATGTCGCCGAACTGAAAGAGAAGTGGCGCAAGCAGATCAAACTGTCCGCGCTTTCGTCGTTGACTGATAAATTGGACCTTCAGGAAGGCAAGGCAGATACTGCTGCATCGGATACAGATGAACCAAAGTTGGATAGCACCAAAGAAAAAGTAAAGATCGAAAAGAAAAGTTTTGAAGAACTTGAAAAAGAAACCCGCGAAGCATCATTAAAATCATTAAATGAATATTTCGGATTTGTTGATGAACTGACCCGCGATGACTGGTTTTCGGTATTTGTGAACTCGATCGCAACACGATTTGACCCGCATACGTCGTATTTTGCACCCGATGAAAAAGAGCGTTTCAATGTGGATATGAGCGGAAAGCTGGAAGGCATCGGTGCCCGTTTGCAGAAGAAAAATGATTTTACCGAAATCACTGAACTTATTTCGGGCGGTCCTGCCTGGAGAGGAAAAGAACTCGAGCCCGGAGATGTGATCCTGAAAGTCGCACAAGGCGCCAAAGAGCCTGTTGACGTAGTAGGAATGCGCCTCGACGATGTCGTCAAAAAAATTAAAGGGCCAAAAGGTACCGAGGTTCGGCTTTCAGTTAAAAAAGCTGATGGGACTTTAAAGGTGATTTCCATAATCCGCGACGAGGTCGAAATTGAAGAAACGTATGCCAAATCGAGTGTGGTCGAGAAAGACGGACATAAATACGGTATTATCTACCTTCCTAAATTCTATATCGATTTTGATAATCCAAACAGCCGCGACTCGGCAAAAGATATCGCGATTGAAGTTGAAAGACTAAAAGCAGCAGGCGTACAGGGAATTGTGCTGGATGTTCGTGACAATGGAGGAGGTTCGTTAAAAACTGTTGTGGATATCGCCGGACTTTTCATCGAAAAGGGACCAATAGTGCAAGTCAAGACTGCCGGCAAACGACAGGAAGTATTGTACGATAAGGATGATAAAGTGGTTTGGGACGGGCCACTCGTGGTTATGGTGAACAATTTCTCCGCTTCGGCATCAGAAATTCTCGCTGCTGCAATGCAGGACTACAAACGAGGTGTCGTCCTCGGAAGCAAGCAGACCTATGGAAAAGGCACCGTGCAAACCGTAATCGACCTGAACGATTTTATCCGAAACAGCGACATGGGAGACCTCGGCGCTTTGAAGATCACAACGCAGAAATTCTACAGGATCAACGGCGGCTCAACGCAATTGGAAGGCGTCCATAGCGACGTGGCAATGCCCGACCGGTACTCCTATATCAAAATGGGAGAGCGCGATATCGAGAATGCGATGCCTTACGATAAGATCGAACCGGCGCAATACCAGGTTTGGAAAAAACAGCACAATTTCGACAAGGCAATTGCCAACAGTAAACGCCGGATGTCAGAAAATTACCAGTTCCAGTTAATCGACGAAAACGCGAAATGGATCAACCAACGAAGCGAAGAAACCGTTTACAGCCTGAAACTGGACGTATTCCGTGCAAAACAAAACGCACTTGAAGAAACCGCTAAAAAATACAAATCGATATCCAAGTACGAGAACCATTTGAAATTCGAGTCGCTTCCACACGAAGAAGCAGCGATTGCGAAAGACGAAACGCTTAAAGAGAAACGCGAAAGGTGGCACAAAAGCCTTGCTAAAGATATCTATATCGAAGAGGCAATCAACGTACTCGACGATCTTCAGACCAAAAAACTCGATGGTGCGGTTACCCTCAAAAAGAAAGAGAAACTTGTGAAATCGTAATTACCATGCAACAACTTAAGAGCGCTCCGTATACACGGGGCGTTTTTTTT
The DNA here is from genome assembly GCA_023427845.1 of Bacteroidota bacterium. GTDB lineage: Bacteria > Bacteroidota > Bacteroidia > Flavobacteriales > Flavobacteriaceae > Flavobacterium. The sequence goes on along the minus strand of JAEYZX010000086.1, from coordinate 1,638 downwards.
GGTGATTAAGAGGTTTTGGGCGTGCCGGCGGATTGAACCACCCGTTTAAAATAAGTCAGTCGCCGCCGTCAGGCTGTCCGCTGTATCTTTTGCTTTCCCTAAGGACGCAAAAGGATGCCGCTTCCATCCTTCACGTAGGAATGAGGGATTAGGGATTAGGAGTTAGGAATTAGGGGATAGGACTACCACTCATTTACCTTATTCGCATCCATCTTTAAAAAGATGAACAGTAAAATCGTAAAGCCCCAAAGTCCGGAGCCACCATACGAAAAGAAAGGAAGCGGAACGCCAATAGTCGGGAAAATTCCGGCAACCATGGCCGTGTTTACAAAAAAGTGAATGAACAATATACCGGCAACGCAATAGCCATATACACGGCTAAACTTTGTCTTTTGTCTTTCGGCCAAATAAATCACGCGTAATATAAGTCCGACAAACAACAGTATGACAACCAGTGATCCAACAAAACCCCATTCTTCGCCAACGGTCGTAAAAATGTAATCGGTGTGCTGCTCAGGAACGAACCCGCCCTTGGTTTGCGTGCCTTCCAAAAATCCTTTGCCAAACCAGCCGCCCGATCCAATTGCAATTTCCGATTGGTTGGTATTGTATCCGATTCCTCTTAAATCGACAGCTTTTCCAAGCAAAATGTTGAAGCGGTCCCGGTGATGCTGTTTGAAAACATTCTCAAATACATAACTAACCGAGAATACGAAACCACTGATCAACACTAAAATCAAACTGCTCAATACAATATTCCTGTTTATAACCCGGCTTCGTATGTAAACGATCGCAATAATAACCGCACAAAAGAGTATTACATACAGCGGATCAAAAATCAGCGTCAGCATGAATAATGCAATCGCAGCAAAACCGGTCCAAATGTACCATCCCGGAAGACCTTCGCGATAAAGTACCAAAATGAATATGATGTAAATCAATGCACTTCCGGGATCGGGTTGCGGGAGGATTAAAATAATTGGCAGGATAATGATCAGCAACGCCTGAATCTGGCGTTTGACATCTTTCAGATTCACCTGCACGTCGCTGAGGTATTTCGCCAATGCCAGCGATGTTGCTGCCTTTGCAAATTCAGATGGCTGGATTGTAAAACTACCAATCGCATACCAACACCGTTGCCCCGCAATCGTTTTTCCAAACAGGAAAAGCCCCGCAAGTGAAATTAGGGCTATCGCAAAAATGATGCTCGCGTATTTTTCGTAAAACTTACCGTCAACGGCAAGTACAATAAATATAAGCGGAATCGTGAACAAAATAAACAGCATCTGCTTGCCGTAAATCTGCGTAAAATCGAAGATGGAACTCTCGCCAATCGGTAGCGACGAAGAATAAATATTGAGCCAGCCCGTGATCACCAACGTCATGTAGATGAAAACACTGATCCAGTCCAGGTTATTTCGTACGCTTTGATTCTTCATCTCTATTAATTTTCCGCTTCGGTCGTATCAACAACGACCGGCTTAGGCTTCAGGGAAAAAATGCTGTCGGCTTTTTTTCCCGTATATTTCGCATATTCGCCCTGCAGGCTTCCTTCCAGCATACGCTTCTCGAGATCGGTGCGCGTAATCTTTCCGCGAAGGTATTTCTCGATCATCAAACTCGCCATCGGCCCTGCCC
>JAEYZX010000084.1 GCA_023427845.1 Bacteroidota bacterium | reverse complement strand
TACCGCCAGCTCCGGAATAATAGGAAACGGCCGAACTAATCGCAGGAATTTAGAAACTGCCGCATGAAACAACATCGGAAACCGGATCTACAACTGGAGAATCAACAATAGTCACAGTAAAACTCTGTTCGGCCCAACAAACTACCGAAGTTCCAGCCTGCAGATCAGCACCAGGCCCAGTCTCAGCATAAACGTATACCGTATGATCACCGGCACCGGTAATAGGTCCGTTTATAGGGTCGATGCCATTTGGTGAAGAGAAATAACCTCCCACAGTCAATGTTGGAAGTGTATAGCTGTCGCAAGCGGTAACATTAGCAATCGGAGCTATTACAGGTGTTTGATGAACCGTAACAGTAAAATTAGTCTCATCGGTACAATCTCCCGATTGCGCCAATATGAAAATATCACTGGTTTGCGTTACACAGTCACCCGCCATAAGTTGGGTTCCTGTTCCTCCAGTTCCGGTCCAATATGTATGGTTTGCCGATAATTCAGGGAGTATAAAGCAATCGCAAACTTCAACATCCGGAAGCGAATCCGCGGTAATATTGCCAATTGTTACCACAGTGGTGCCAGTGGCTGTACAACCTGAATTATTGACCGTTACTATATAGGTACCGGCTTGGTTAATCGTAATTGTCTCTCCGGTATCAGGTAAATCGGCACCATCCATTGTCCATGAATAAGTAACATCGCCCGGAGCATAATTGCCTGGCGTAACCGTAATTGTGGCAGTAGTTCCGGCACAAAGTGTAAAATCAGGAGTAACGGTGAATACAGGTGTAAGATCCTGAACAATCAAGTCGAATTCCAATACGGAATGGCATCCCGTTATGTTGTTTTCGACCCGAACAAAGATGGTTTGCTGATCTGCCACAATATTTGTATAAAGTGTTGGCAATGCATTCGCATCATCGTCAGCATCATCAAAAGTTAAATGATACGTCACAGAATAATCTGCGCCCGGCAAACTACCTAATATTGCACTCAAATTATCATCAAGGTTGAACTGTGCAAATCCGAGATTATTACAAGCCGTTAAATTGTTCGGCGTACCTGCAGGTAGCGCAGGATAGAATTCAATCGTAACCGCATCTGTTGCTACGCAAGTTGAAGTATTATAGGTTGCCGAAACACCATACAATCCGGTGTCGGTCACCGTTATTGTAGCACCAGTTTCACCCGCTATAACCTCGCCGTCTACGGTCCATTCGAATGTGTACAAATCAGGATCCAATCCAGTACTCAAGACATAAGAATCACCTGTACAAAGTGCAGTTCCGTCGGCTTGAGTGAAATCTTCCCCAAGTTCAATATTTCCAATGTCAAAACTTCCTCCTTCAAGGAAAACGGCAGAATCGTATGCGGTATCGCCACGATCAGCGATAACCAATTTAATGTGATATAATGCGCCCGGAGTAACTTCAGAGCTTGCCGTCAATGGGACAGTCACACCATTAAAGTTAATTGGCGCAGTGAGTGGATTGACACCTTCCGGGAGCTCATAAAACTCATCGAAATATGATGCATTTACCGATGCGCAACCACCATTATACGCATTGTCCCTAATCGTGACCACAGAAACCGGTGTATTTGTATCCGGTATCACTGCCAAGTTAGTTGTGGTAGCTGCTGCGACATCAGTCAGTAAGAACGCAAATGCATCAGAAAAATCGCATTGGAAAGTTCCATACTCTTCCGAAGCAAAAATAAAGTTGAAACTGATTGAATTTGTTATTGGGATAAAATCAAACTCCAAAATTGTGGCGTTATTTGAATTCATCGGCAGACCTGTTGCGGCAAGGATTATGGCTTCCAGATCGGCGTCGCCAGGCCAAGTCGCCGGGAATCCTCCGTCTCCCAAAATTGAAGTGTTCGGACCTGGTGCCGACATTGCATTACCAGTGGTAAGTACGACACCCTCATCAAATGGGAATGACGAACCATTTTTCTCGAAATACGCGATTCCGTTGGTAGAACCGAAGTCAGATCCGGTTGACCATGTAATATTCGACACGCTTGCACACGTAGAATTCAACAATACATCTTCAATAAGTTCAAATGTTGTATAGTCGCCTTGGCTGGTAGCGATTGGAGGCAGATACGAGGCAAAACTCACCGGATTCGACCATAAGCTGATATCATCTTCACTACAGAAAGAACGAACGTAGACTTTGTATTCCACACCGTAGGTTAGTGGAGAATAAACATATGGGTTAGTAGTTGCCACCTGCCATCCGGCAGTACCACTAGTTGGAGCAGGATCGGTCGCCGGAAGCACAAGAACATGCCATTGCGTTGCAAAACCAACTTCGGTCCAACCTACTTCAACGGCTGTTCCTGTAGTGGTGACAATTTCTACAGCAGTTGGTTTCGGACAAGTTGGAGGTGGGTCGCAGGTCACGTTTGCAACCCATCCGGAATAATTGATCGATGCATCACTCAAAAAGTGGAAAGTCAAACAACCGTCAGCACTGGAAGAAGTAAATGGAAATGGAATTTCATTGCCCCAAAATGCACCCGGACTAGTCATTGGCCCATTACCCGCGGGATTCTCGCTAGCAATTAATGGTGCTGATGTCGAATTTCCGTCATAAATATAAAATCCATCCCAGGTCGGTTCCGTATTAAAGGATGTAAACGTTACCGTTACCTGTTCTCCTGCAACTTCCGGGCATATTGTAACTACCGAATTTGAACTACTCGGATAATTTCCGGAAGCACCACCTTGATCAACGAAAATACCGTCACAAACCGGTGGCGCCACTTGGGTGGTAATCGTTACCGGATTAGTAGGCGGACTGACATCGGTAGATGAACATACTGATCTTACATAGAAATTGTAGCACGTGTCAGGCGTGAGGTCTGACATTAAAACAGGATTATCGGTGGTACTAATCCATGCCGACGCATCAGTCGGAGCTGGCGAACCGCATGGAAGCGCAATTACTTCCCATGATGTAGCTGGCCCAACCGGGGTCCAGCCAAAAATCGCTGAATCAGAAAGTATTGTATTTGTATATAAAGCCGTCGGTTTCGGACAAGTAGGTGCGGGATCGCACGTTACATTTGCAACCCATCCGGCATATTGAATGATTCCGTCACTGACAAAATGGAACGTCAAACATCCATCGGCACTTGTTGATTCAAATGGCGGAGGAACTGTATTGCCCCAATATGCGCCTGGCACACTTAAAGCTCCGGTGAATCCGGCAGGGTTGGTACTTGGTATTAAAGGGGCTGAAGTCGAATTTCCATCGTAAACATAAAAACCATCATAGTTCCCTTCGGTATTCATCGACGTAAAAGTAACAGTTACGACATCTCCAGCATTTTCAGGACAGATGATCACCGTAGAGTTTGAATTTGCTGGATAGTTACCGGCTGGCCCGCCAATATCAGTAAATGTTCCTCCACATTCAGGTGGCGCAACTTGCGTGGTAAATGTAACCGGACCAGCAGGAATACTGATATCTGATGGTGAACATATTGCCCTTACATAGTAATTATAGCATGTTATCGGATCCAAGCCAGTAATTTGGAAAGGATTGCTTGTAGCAGAAATCCATGCGGCAGTATCATCAGGGACAGGCGAACCACATTCAACTGCTATAACCTCCCATTCGGTTGCAGGTGCAACATTTGTGAATGCCACCATAACCGATGTAGCGGTAACCTGATCGACTTCTAATTCAATAGGTTTTGGACAGGTTGGCGGAGGTGCACATGTTACGTTTGCAACCCATCCTGCGTATTGCACTATTCCATCACTTACAAAATGGAATGTTAAACATCCGTCCGGGCTCGTAGATTCAAAAGGACCCGGGATTCCAGAACCCCAATAAGCTCCCGGCACCTGAACGCCTGCGCCAAAACCTGGTCCGTTTGCGCTAGGTATTAAAGGATCAGCGGTTGAATCTCCATTGTGAACGTATATCCCGTCATAATTAGCTTCTGTGGTAAAAGAGGTAAACGTTACGGTCACAACATCTCCGGCTACTTCAGGACAAACTGTTACCGTATAGTCTTCACCTCCAGAATAATTTCCTGAAATTCCTCCCGTATCAACAAAATTACCACCACACTCAGGAGGAGCAACCAGAGTCGTGAAATTATGCGGACCCGCAACTGCACTTGTTTCTGTATCACAAATTGCACGAACATAATAACTTTGGCAGGAAGCTGAAGTAAGACCGCTTACCGTAAAAGGGTTGGAAGGTACAGGTATCCATGCCGAAGCATCGGTGGGAGCTGGAGCACCACAAGGAACAATAATGTATTCCCACGCAGTTGCAGGACCTACATTTGTAAATTCCAATTCGGCGGTTGTAGCCGTAACTGCATCAGATCCCAAAGCAGTCGGCTTCGGGCAAGTTGGTGGTGGATTACAAGTAACATTGGCGGTCCAACCCGGATTTTGTACAATAGCGTCGCTCATGAAATGAAAGGTCAAACATCCGTCTACACTTGAAGAAGTGAAGGGTCCCGGAATAGTCGTTCCCCAATATGCGCCCGGTGTTGTCATTGAGCCATTACCCGGTCCGTTTGTGCTGGGAATAAGTGGATCAGAAGTAGAATTCCCATCGTGCACGTATAATCCGTCCCATCCGCTCTCAACATTAAATGAAGTAAAGGTAACGGTCACTTGATCGCCGGGGTTTTCCGGACAAATCGTTACGACAGAATTACTGTTGGCAGGGTAATTTTCAGTTCCACCTGCATCAACAAAATTACCACCGCACTCTGGCGGCGCGGCTTGAGTCGTACATTCGAACGGCCCTACCCATTCACTTGAAGCATCGGTACATACTGCTCTGACATAATAATCGTAATCCGTAAGTGGAGCAAGAGGTGCCGGAGTTGATTCTGTAGTCATTGTCACCACAAAATCTGTATTGTCGGTTGTTGCAAGCGGCGTTCCTGACGCAGGAGGAAAAGTTGATCCGGCAGGCAGCACATGAACTTCCCATGCTGTAATTCCAGGGTTATCCCATGACATCGATGCGCTGGTCGACAAACAAGCCACATCCAAATTCGTTGGCAAAGTACACTCGGTAATAACCTTTACATCATCCACAAGCCAACGGTCGCCCACAAGGCCACCAACATTTTGGAACCAGACCCTTACGAAGGCGATATAAAGATCTGTGCCCTCGGGATATTCAAGTGGCACTACTTTCTCTTCATAAACATCCCAGTCTTCGGTAAGGGTAATTTCGTCCCATTCCTCAATCACAGTATAGGCCGCGATATCAGTTGGATCAGGAGTAGTTGCAACAGGTGCAACGCGAATCTGATAAATCGTTCCGAAATCTCCAGCATTCGTACTTCTTGTCCAGAATCGCAATTGTGGATTTGCCGGCAGATCGACCGAAGGCGTGACAAGAAAATCGATGGCTGTATTGTTTAAGCCGACATTCTGAATATTGATAAATGCAGCAACATCGCCCTGATGTGCCGGAAACGCAGTCGGATTTATCGTCCAATTCTGCGATCCAACGCCGTTGTCGAAAATAAGCCACGTTTGGTCGTCAATGACCCACGTACCCGACGTTGGGGCAACTGCTTCTTCGAAATCCTGGTAAAATTGCGAATACCCGGATAACGACACAAGCAGCGTCATGATTAAAAAGGTAATTTTTTTCATAAATGAAAATTTAGTTGTTTAATAGAATTTTGTAGTTTAGTATCTCAAATTTAACAAAATTTTTAAAAGAACTGCGAAAATTATTTTTTTAACCTTTTAAACTCTTATAGTTACGATAATTGTCGACTAACCGTTCCCAAATGATGTAAATTTGCATATGCTTGAGAAAGAAAAAAAAGAATTGGAAAGGACGGTTCTGGTTGGAATCGTTACGCAATCGCAAACTGAAGAAAAACTTAACGAATATCTCGACGAACTCGAATTTCTGACCTATACTGCGGGTGGAGAAGTCGTGCGCCGATTTTCTCAAAAGATGGAACGTCCAAATCCAAAAACTTTTGTTGGAACCGGTAAAATGGATGAAATAAATTTATTCATTAAAGAAAACAATATTTCCACTGTCATTTTCGATGACGAGTTGTCTCCGTCGCAACAAAAGAACATCACCAAAATCCTGAATTGCAAAGTTCTTGACCGCACTAACCTTATCCTTGACATATTTGCGCAGCGGGCAGAAACCTCTTATGCGCGCACTCAGGTTGAACTCGCGCAGAACCAGTACCTGCTGCCGCGTTTAGCCGGGATGTGGACGCACCTCGAGCGTCAAAAAGGTGGGATCGGAATGCGTGGGCCGGGTGAGACTGAAATTGAAACTGACCGCCGGATTGTGCGCGACCGTATTGCTTTGCTGAAAGACAAAATTAAAGTGATCGACAAGCAGATGTCGGTACAGCGTGGAAACAGAGGCGCAATGGTTCGCGTGGCACTTGTTGGCTATACCAATGTCGGTAAATCAACGTTGATGAATGTCATAAGCAAAAGTGAAGTTTTTGTCGAGAACAAGCTGTTTGCAACCCTTGACACAACCGTTCGCAAAGTAGTTATTAAAAACCTTCCGTTCCTACTTTCGGACACTGTTGGTTTCATCCGTAAATTACCTACGCAACTCGTTGATTCTTTCAAGAGTACTCTCGACGAGGTACGGGAAGCCGACTTACTGCTGCACGTGGTCGATATTTCGCATCCGGATTTTGAGGAGCATATCGAATCCGTCAATCAGACACTGGCCGACATCAAAAGCAACGATAAGCCGGTTATTATGATTTTCAATAAAATCGATGCGTTCAAAAATGTTACGATTGATGACGATGACCTTGTGACCGAACGTACGAAGCAGCATTTCACGCTTGACGAATGGAAAGAAACGTGGATGCACAATGTTGGCGCGGAAAATGCGCTTTTCATTTCGGCGAAAAACAAAGAAAATTTTGAAGCTTTCAGAGAACGGGTTTATGAGGCGGTCCGACAGATTCACATCACACGTTTCCCATATAATAAATTTTTATATCCCGATTACCACGATGCCATCGATAAAGAAGACGATCAGTGATAAAAAAGCCTCCTATTTTTCAGGAGGCTTTTTTTAGAAGTCGTAAGTGGCGCCAACACCGAACACCTGGCGGATTTGGAATCCTTCAAACGCATTGTCGTCGTATATGGTTTGGAATGAGATATTTGTCGAGATGTAGCGATTGACCTTGAGTGCAATATTGAGTTGGTAATCGATATCCACATTTTGCGGGTCTTCGAGATAATTACTGTAGAGGTTTAATATGTTTTCGAAAGATACGTTAGCCACCACTACGAATTTGTAATATGCCGATGCGTTGAGTCCGAGCTCATAACGGATGCTTTTGCCTTCTTCGACCCCGAAATACGCATCATCCGGCAGTGTCATGTTTTTATCGACAATGGTAAGCTTTGACGTAAGTGGCGTAAGGTTAACTTTCAGGTTTTCGTGCTTCTTCCACAGCATTCCCGGACCAAACATCAAGTATCCCGGCGATAAGAAGTTGGTGTATTCAGTTCGCGTTTCAGCACCGTTTTCGTCAGTATCGTATAAATATCCTTTTGAAAATTGCGTTTTAAAATTCAGGAATGCTGAGTAAAACCACTCTCCTTCTGCCTCTTTTCCTAAAACAGAACTGATCTCCAACCTATCATCCGTTTTCTTGGCAAATGCCGAATTCCTGGTCTTTACCAGCCCATAGGAAGCGATTATCTTGTTGTCCCACGTCCAGTCGCCTTTCGCATAGTTGATATCATAATTGATACCGATGTTTCCCGAAATATTGTTTTCGCCTCCCGGAAGCCAGTTATCAAATGTTGACTGATTAAACAGTAATGACGCTGTCCCTTTTTTTGTCCACGCACTCGTGGTGTCGGCAGCAACCGGCGCGGCAGTTTCCTGTCCGAACATCCCAAAATGGGCCATTGTCAATAATAAGCAAATCAGAATTTTTTTCATCTTATGATTGGTTGATTATTAAAGTTTACCTCGTTTAAAAAGCGGCACTGCCGAACAGGCTTCACCGTACATAATGCTTTTTGCAACAGGCTGCAGTTTTTGCGCCGCATACAAATACGCGCTCATTGGCACGGGTTTATGTGAACAGCCTTTGATGATCACCGGCTTGTCATGATAAATGCTAAAATCGATTCCGGGCAGGATCTCATCATACAAGACCGACTCGAGGTCTTCTAATGATCCGGATACGACTCTGCGCGCATACGGCGCCAAATGAACCGTGATCAGGATTGAGGCCCAGGCCGGTACAATCGCATCGGTGCTGCAATTCACTGCAACATATTTGTCCTGATACTGTGTCCAGTCATGATTTTTCAGATGCTCGCGGAACTCTTTTTCCCGCAATAGAATCCCTTCGGTAAGCCATTGCGACATATCCAATTGAACGCGGATTCCTTCGGGATAATAATCTTCGAGGTCAAACACCTGCAAAACGCTGCTCGCTACCCTATTGATAATCTCGTCCATTGCTATAACATTCCGAGTTCCAACTTTGCTTCTTCGCTCATCAAGTCCTTGCTCCATGGCGGATCGAAAGTGATTTCGACATCGGCCGATTTTACATTGTCGATTGCCTTTACTTTATCTTCAACTTCGCGCGGAAGGCTTTCAGCAACGGGGCAATTTGGCGATGTTAGTGTCATCAATATTTTAACTTCGTAATCGGTATTGACCATTACGTCGTAGATCAATCCAAGTTCGTAAATATCGACCGGGATTTCGGGATCGTAAATTCCTTTCAAGACTTTGACGATCTGTTCGCCTAGTGCGTTTGTATCTATTTCGTGTTCCATGTTAATTTTTGTTTATCGACCGAAAGGCCAATGCATACATTTTTATTTGTTTGATCATCGAAACAAGGCCGTTTGCCCTTGTTGGCGACAAATGTTGTTTTAGACCGATTTCTTCGATAAAATCGGTGTCGGCTTCAAGAATATCGGCAGCTTTTTGATTCGAGAACGCACGGATCAGTATCGCAATGATTCCTTTAGTTATAATTGCATCACTGTCGGCCGTAAAAACCACTTTGCCGCCCTGTTGCTCGGCATGCAGCCAAACCTTCGACTGGCAGCCTTTAATCGTGTTCTCGTCGGTTTTGTATTGCTCGTCTATCAAAGGCAAACCTTTTCCCAGGTCGATTATATACTGGAATCGTTCGTCCCAATCGTCGAACATTGAAAACTCGTCAACTATTTCGTCCTGTATTTCTTTTATCGTCATTATCGTTCGGGCGCAAATGAATTGATCTTATTTATAAGTTTTTCGATTTCGACCGGAGGATATCCATGGTCGAAAGTGCTGCTTTGATAGGTGCTGTCTTTATATGTAATTTTCAGATCGGCCATTGCTGCCCCATCGTAATAACGTTTTTCGGTTGGCGCTTTGAGATTTGAAAGACCGTCTAGGTCTACGGATTTCAACAATCCGGCAAGCTCATCCCAGTTTGAATCGGACAGTTTTTCGAACCTGGGCGCTTTTTCGTCCCTGACGCGGCTAACGGCAACCGATTTATCCTTAATTGTGATCTTCTGATAAAAACCTCGCGTATTCGCGGTGTATTCAATCACTGCATTGTTCAGATCCCGCTGTTGGTCTCCGCAGCCTGCTTTCCCAAGGAAAATGGTCAGAAATAATAGCAACAGAAATTTCATAATGATGATTTTAAGAAAGCATTAATTTCGCTTTTTTGACGGCGTCAACTAGCTTGTCAATTTCTTCTTTTGTGTTATAAAACGAAAATGAAGCGCGGACCGTACCTACAATTTTACAAAAATTCATGATAGGCTGCGCACAATGATGGCCTGTTCGAACTGCTATTCCCTGCTGGTCAACAATCGTACCGATATCATACGGATGCAGGTTTCCGACATTAAAAGAAATCACCGAGGCTTTATTTACAGATGTTCCCCAGATTTTTAATCCGTCGATTTCGAGCAGCTTTGCAGTGGCATACTGAAGCAATTCATTCTCTATTCTGGCGATAGTATCAAAACCGATTTTATTCAAATAGTCGATTGCTACACCAAATGCGATCCCGTCGGCGATGTTTGGCGTGCCGGCTTCGAACTTGTGCGGAAGATCGGCATAGGTCGATTTCTCAAATGTCACTTCTTTTATCATCTCGCCTCCGCCTTGGTACGGTGGCAGTTTGTTGAGCCATTCTTCTTTTCCATACAATACGCCAACACCGGTTGGTCCGCACATTTTATGCGCCGAGAAAGCATAGAAATCACAGTCCAGTTCCTGAACATCAGGCTTTAAATGTGGCGCGGCCTGTGCTCCGTCGATAAATACAACGGCTCCTACATTATGCGATTTATCGATGATGTACTTTATTGGATTAAGCGTTCCGAGCGCATTAGAAATGTGGTTTACCGAAACGACTTTCGTTTTTTCCGAAAGCAGTTTATCAAATTCGGGCATCATCAACTCGCCTTCGAGGTTCATTGGGATCACTTTGAGCGTTGCACCCGAGCGTTCGCAGGCGAATTGCCACGGAACAATGTTTGAATGGTGTTCCAATGCCGAAATCAGCACCTCATCGCCGGGTTTCAGCATTGTTGCAAATCCCGAAGCCACGAGGTTTACCGCATGCGTGGTGCCTGAAGTAAATATGACTTCGTGGGGCACCTTTGCATTGATGTGCTTTTGGATTTTGATACGCGATTCTTCATACGCATCGGTAGCGAGCTGGCTGAGCGTATGTACGCCGCGATGGATGTTCGCATTGATTTGCTCGTAATAACTTGATAAGGCATCGATCACGACCTGCGGCTTCTGGGACGTTGCCCCATTGTCGAAGTACACCAAGGGTTTGCCGTTGACTTTCTGGTTAAGGATCGGGAAATCTTTGCGGATATCGTTTATGTTGAAACTCATAATTTTGCGGTATTTCTAGCCCCGATAGAAGCGGATATCCTTTTTTATTTTGCCGCTGGATTAAACCATCGGCAAAATAAAAAAGATAGCAGCGGATAGCGGGACAAGCTCCTAAAAATCTATAAATCGAAACCCATTTTAACACCGAGTTTTGTCGCAATTATTTTTGTGATGCGGCTTTTGAGTTCGGGGATTTTTATGCTTTCGATGACATCGTTCGAGAACGCGTACATCAGGAGGGCTTTTGCTTCTTTTTGCGGGATGCCGCGTGATTGCATGTAAAACATTGCGCCTTCGTCGAGCTGGCCTACCGTACATCCGTGCGAACATTTTACGTCATCGGCAAATATCTCCAACTGCGGTTTTGCGTTGATCGTCGATTTATCGCCAATCAATATGTTGTTGTTTTGCTGGAAAGCGTCGGTTTTTTGGGCTTCCCGCTCGACATAGATTTTTCCATTGAAAACACCTGTAGCGCGATCTCCGTAGATGCCTTTGTAATTTTGGTGGCTTTCGCAGTTTGGCGTTGCGTGGTGCACGAGGGTGTGATGATCAACGTGCTGTTTATCGCCGATTATCGTGATTCCCTTGAGCGTACGGTCGATCCGCTCGCCGTCGTTGTGGAAATTCAGGTTGTTTCGCGTGATGTTTCCTCCAAACGAGAACGTATGGACCGAAACGTTTGACTTTCCTTTTTGAGTGATGTAGGTATTGTCGATCAACGAAGCTTCCTGGTTGTCGTTCTGGATTTTATAGTAATCGACGATTGCGCTATCGGCGGCGAAAATTTCGGTGACCGAGTTCGTAAGCACCGGATTTTCATTGAGGCTCTGATGGCGCTCGATGATTTGTACGTGCGCGTTTTCGTTTACGATTACGAGGTTTCGCGGCTGAACGAGTAATGCCGATTCGCTTCCTGTGGAGAAATACATGATCTCGATTGGGCGGTCGGCGACTTTGTTTTTTGGGATGTTGATATACGCGCCTTCGTTTGCAAACGCGGTATTCAGCGATGTCAGGCTTTCGTCCCTGCTTGCGATTTTATTGAAATACCGGTCGATGATTTCCTTGTACATCGGGTTTGTAAGTGCCGATGACATCAGGCTGACATCGATTCCTTCATGCGTGGTTGCCGAATGGAACGAGCTGAAAACACCATCGATGAAGACGACTTTATAGGTGTCGATTTCATGAAGGAAGTATTTCTTTACGTCGTTGAATTCGATTGCGTTTTCCTGTTTCGGGAATACCGAAAAGTCGTTTTTGAGCACGCTGTTCAGCGACGTATATTTCCAGGCTTCTTCTTTTCGGGTCGGAAAACCTTTGGTTTCAAAGTTCTTGATTGCCGAAGTCCTGATGTCGTGCAAATCGGAATTTACATCCACCTGTTCTTCGAATGCCATAAATGACGATATGAGTTTTTCTTTTAGATCCATTGTATCAGTTAACAGTTGACAGTTAACAGTTGACAGTCTAAGCTGCGCTGTAAACATTTAATGTGGTACAGTTTCAGAAATTGAAACCTACCTTTATAACTTGCCTTGCCTTTATGACTCGTGCTCGGCTTTAGACCAGCGGCTGGTCTGATTTTCGGCCTTAATCCAATCGTAACCTTTTTCTTCGAGTTCGTGTGCCAATTCCTTTCCGCCTGATTTTACAATCTTTCCGTTGTAGAGCACGTGTACGAAATCGGGGACGATATAGTCAAGCAGCCTTTGATAGTGCGTGATTACAAGGATGGCGTTGTTTTCGCTTTTTAGTTTGTTGACACCGTTTGCAACGATTCGAAGCGCGTCGATATCGAGTCCGGAGTCGGTTTCGTCGAGTATTGCGAGTTTGGGTTCGAGCATTGCCATCTGAAAGATTTCATTCCGTTTTTTCTCGCCACCCGAAAACCCTTCGTTTAAGGAACGCGAAAGGAATTTGCGGTCAATTTCAAGCAATTCCGATTTTTCACGGATGAACTTCAGCATTTGGTTTGCAGGCATTTCCTCCTGCCCTTTTGCTTTTCGGGTCTCGTTGATTGCGGTCCGCATAAAGTTGGTTACCGAAACACCCGGAATTTCAACAGGATATTGGAACGACAGGAAAACACCTTTGTGTGCACGTTCTTCAGGTGCCAGTTCAGAAATGTCTTCTCCTTCCAAATACACAGAACCATCGGTGACTTCGTACCGTTCATTTCCGGCAATAACAGCAGAAAGCGTACTTTTTCCCGAACCGTTTGGCCCCATGATCGCATGAACCTCACCGGCGTTTATCTGAAGGTTGATCCCGCGAAGGATTTCTTTATCGTCGATTCCGGCATGTAAATTTTTTATTGATAACATCTTGATGTGGAAATTAATTAATGTGGAAATTGAAAATTCCCGTTATATTTTGTCTGTGTTCTGTTGTCTATAATCCGCAGTCTGTTTTTTTAACCAACACTTCCCTCCAGTGAGATCTCCAGCAATTTTTGTGCTTCAACCGCAAACTCCATTGGAAGTTTGTTGAGTACGTCTTTGCTGAACCCGTTTACGATGAGCGCAATTGCTTTCTCGGTTGGGATTCCGCGCTGGTTGCAATAAAACACCTGGTCTTCACCGATTTTACTCGTCGTGGCTTCGTGTTCGATTTTAGCGCTCGAATTCTTGCTTTCGATATACGGGAATGTATGAGCCCCGCAGTTGTTTCCCATCAAAAGCGAATCACATTGTGAAAAGTTACGCGCATTGTCGGCACGCGCGCCGATCTGTACGAGACCGCGGTAGCTGTTCTGCGATTTTCCTGCGGAAATTCCTTTTGAGATTATTGTCGATTTCGTGTTTTTACCGAGATGGATCATCTTGGTTCCGGTATCGGCCTGCTGAAAGTTGTTGGTGACGGCAATCGAATAAAATTCGCCGATCGAATTATCGCCTTTCAATATGCACGATGGGTATTTCCACGTGATTGCAGATCCGGTTTCAACCTGGGTCCACGAAATT
Source organism: Bacteroidota bacterium (assembly GCA_023427845.1). GTDB lineage: Bacteria > Bacteroidota > Bacteroidia > Flavobacteriales > Flavobacteriaceae > Flavobacterium. The sequence goes on along the minus strand of JAEYZX010000084.1, from coordinate 1,817 downwards.
TTCGCATTTTTTTCGCATAATCCGCGTTTGGTAACGAAATTATAAACTCCGCCTTTTCCTTCCTTGTTTCCGGGATACCAGTTCTGGACTGTCGAATATTTGATTTCGGCACCGTCGAGAGCAATCAGTTCAACGACAGCTGCGTGAAGTTGATTCTCGTCGCGCGAAGGCGCAGTACAGCCTTCAAGATACGATACATAACTGTCTTCATCGGCAATAACGAGTGTTCGCTCAAACTGCCCGGTTCCTGCCTGATTGATCCGGAAGTACGTTGACAATTCCATCGGGCATCTGACACCTTTCGGAATGTAACAAAACGAGCCGTCAGAAAAGACAGCCGAATTCAATGCGGCATAAAAATTATCGCGTTGCGGAACGACAGTTCCAAGATACTTCCGAACAAGTTCCGGATGCTCTTTGATCGCTTCGGAAATCGAACAAAAAATAATTCCTTTTTCGCCCAGCGTTTTCTTGAAAGTTGTGGCTACCGAGACCGAGTCGACCACAATATCCATTGCAACGCCTGCAAGCATTTTCTGCTCGTCGATTGAAATACCGAGTTTTTTAAAAGTTTCAAGAAGTTCCGGGTCGACCTCATCGAGGCTCGCGTACTTGTCTTTTTTCTTTGGCGCAGAATAATACGAAATACCCTGAAAATCGGGTTTTTCATAGTGGATGTTCGCCCATTCTGGCTCGGCCATTTCCTGCCATGCGCGGAAAGCCTCCAAACGCCAGTCGGTCATCCACTGCGGTTCCTCTTTTTTGAGTGAAATCGCACGGACGATATTTTCGTTGAGCCCGTTGAGAAAGGTCTCCGATTCTATATCTGTATAAAAACCGTACTCGTATTCTTTATTTTCGAGTTCGATTTTTAAATCATCTTCTGTATATTTTGACATATGGTAATCTTAAGTTTGAACGACCAGCGTTCCCAACATTCGAATTGTATTATAGCGAGAAACTCTCGCCGCATCCGCAAGTCCTGCTTGCATTAGGATTGTTGAAAACAAATCCCTTTCCGTTCAGTCCACCCGAATACTCTAAAATAGTTCCGGCCAGATACAGAAAACTTTTCTTTTCAACGGCAACTTTTATATCATTGTCGGTAAAAACCTTGTCATTGTCGCCGATAGTTTTGTCGAACTTCAATTCATACGACAAACCTGAGCAACCGCCGCTTTTGACACCTACGCGAACAAAGTCGTTTGCCGCGTCAAAACCGTCCTCCTGCATCATGTCGATAATTTTTTTTCGGGCAACATCCGATACTCTTATCATAGCTTATGTAGATTTCGTCTAAATTAATCGCAAAGATACCACAATTATAATTTTATGCCGCACCGCCTAACATTTTTATAACTAATGGTGACATTGACGTGGACAATAACAGGCATTTTGCAAATGATTCTTTAAGTTTGCGACAAATCAATCAATAAATGAAATTATATCCGATAGAAACCGGCAATTTCAAACTTGACGGTGGCGCAATGTTTGGAGTTGTGCCAAAAACGATATGGAGCAGGACTAATCCGGCCGACCAAAATAATTTGATCGATCTTGCCGCGAGATGTCTTTTGATCGAAGATCAGCATCGCCTGATTCTAATTGACACCGGACTTGGAAATAAACAATCGGAAAAGTTTTTTGGATACTACTCGCTTTGGGGATCGCATTCTTTAGATAAATCGCTCGCCAAATATGGCTTTAGCCGAGATGACATCACCGATGTATTCATGACGCACCTGCATTTTGATCATTGTGGAGGAAGCGTGCAGTGGAATAAAGACAGGACAGGATATGAAGTTGCTTTTAAAAAT
>JAEYZX010000021.1 GCA_023427845.1 Bacteroidota bacterium | reverse complement strand
TGATGTTCTGGTATCTTGCCACGACACTGTCAAAGTTATTGAAACGGATGAAATACTCATTTCCTATGTAACTTCCCGGATTGTCGGTCAGTTCCAATTGGAAATTTAAAAAAGGCAGGTCGACTTTCTGGCCAATTTTATACCGCTTTACAAATTCTTCAGGCTGTACGTTAACCGTACTGGTGCTGTTGTCGATATAATGGATCAATCCGACCGTGGGCTCGGCGAAGGTGTAACGAATTTCGTACTCGTTCGGGCTTACGAATTTGATTCCGATGAGCCTGTCGCCCAACTGTCCGGCTTTTTTATCGGGCATTATATAAAAAGGCACATAGCCATAAGCATCGTGAAAGTAATATTCACCTTTGACAAGGTAGTCGATGTAGAACTGAAGCTTATCGACTACTACCTCGTTATGCGAACGTGACTTGATTGTCATTGCAATGTTCTGAACCTGGTCGGATGTTCCTCCCCAGTTAAAAACAAGGCTCGTATTGCTTGTAAAAAAAGGATTATTCTCTTCTTTTATTGCGATGGTCGTTTCCATCGCATAGATTTTTTCCTTGCGGATATTAACCTGGTGGGCAATTATGAATGCAATAATCAGACTCGCAATAAACCACTTCCAGTAACTTGCTGTTTTTATCAGGAATCCCTTAAAGTCGAAGCTGTTTTGGGTTTCAAAAAATGAAAAATCCTTCGTATCAAGCATTATGAATCAAATTATCGTGTTAAAAGCAATACCGTGGTCGTAACCAAAGTGAGTACTGAAATTATGGTTGTTAGAGATTGTACGCCCGTTGTCCCGGTTCCCCAGGATTTCTGCTTTAATGGTTTGATATAGATATAATCATTCGGCTGCAGGTGATAGTATGGCGACTGCATCGCACGAACATCGGTCAGGTCAATACTGTGCATTTCGGTACCGTGCGGCTGCTGTCGGATAACGATCACATCTTTCCGGTCGCCCGTAATTGTGATATCACCCGAATTTGCGATTGCTTCCATGATATTGACTTTCTCCTGAAACAAAACCCTGCTGCCCGGAGTGGTCACCTCACCGTTGATCGTATATCTAAACCCGGCAAGCTTTAGATTTACGAATATGTTGGCCTCGGTTTTGAAATATTCATCCAAAAGCTGTTTTTCTATCTTCTGACGTGCTTCCTCAAGGGTGAGCCCGAGTACATTTACTTCGTCAAGAATCGGAATCCTGATGTTGCCATGGTCATCGACCGTGAAGCCATTGAAGTAAAGGCCCTGATCTGATGTTGTCGTACCTGTTTGTTGCGGAACGTTCGTCTGGTTGAACATCTCCACCAATTTAGGATCGATAGCTTTAATCGTAATGCTTAGGATATCATTGGTCTGAAGGCGGTAGGGCTTGGATGCGACCGCATTGACGGCCTGTATATTTTCTGAATTATTTTTATCCTGCAGGTAGATCAAATCCTGTTGTGGGACGCACGAGGAAAAAAATATACCGGTAAAGAGCAGTAAACAGAAAAAGGACTTGTTCATTATTTTTAAAAGGTTAAGCAAACAAAGATAGTTTTTCATTTTAGATATCGAAAAAAGAACGTTACTATTCTGCTTTCTAGCTGTTTTTTAATGAATTCTCAAAAGGCACGCGATGAAGGATGCTGCGGCCTAAAGTGACCTCATCGGCATATTCGAGTTCATCACCGACCGAAATTCCGCGTGCGATCGTCGATGTAATAATTTCACAGTCGCTGATCTGCCTGTAAATATAAAAATTGGTCGTATCGCCTTCCATTGTCGAACTTAAGGCAAAAATGATCTCGCTCACATTTCCCGATCTGATTTTTTCTACCAATGTAGCGATATTGAGCTGGCTTGGGCCAACACCGTCAATCGGCGAAATCTTACCGCCAAGAACGTGGTATATTCCGCGGAACTGACCGGTATTTTCAATCGCCATTACGTCGCGGATGTCTTCGACAATGCAGATAATGGAATGATTCCGTTTTGAATTTGAACAGATTTCGCAAATTTCGATATCGGAAATATTATGGCAGCTTCGGCAAAATTTGATTTCTTCACGCATATTCGTCAGTGCCTGCGATAAGAATGCGGTTTGTTCTTTTGGCTGTTTCAGCAGATGCAGCACCAGTCGCAATGCCGTGCGTTTTCCGATTCCGGGGAGCTGCGACACCTCATTAACAGCTTTTTCCAACAATTTAGAAGAGAATTCCATGGCGCAAAAATAAGCCTTTTTTGAAACCGACCATTTAACCGCGCCAACATTAACGCAAAGATTGACGGTTATTGCTTTTTTCGTATTTTGCCACGAATAAAACAACTATAATGACGCCCATTGCAATCCTGTCGCTGATCATCGTCTATTTCGGCATCCTATTTATAATATCACATTTCGTCAGCAAAAAAGACAGCGGCAACGATGCGTTTTTCAAAGCCAATAAGAACTCGAGGTGGTATCTTGTGGCATTCGGGATGATCGGCACGGCACTTTCGGGTGTCACGTTTATCTCGGTTCCCGGGGAAGTGGGTTCACCGAATGGCGAACAGTTCAAATATTTCCAGTTCATTCTCGGAAACGCGATCGGATTTATCCTTATTGCGACAATTTTACTGCCGCTGTATTACCGGATGAACCTAACGTCGATTTATGGTTATATCGAAAAACGGCTTGGGGTGGTATCCTACAAAACCGCTGCGATCATATTTTTGATCAGCCGCACAATCGGATCGGCATTTCGCCTTTATCTGGTTGTCATCGTACTGCAACGTTATGTTTTCGATCACTACGGCGTTCCATTTGCCGCGACAGTACTTATTTCGCTCGCTTTAATTTTCGCTTATACCTATCGGGGCGGATTAAAAACAATCATCATCACCGATACTTTACAGACATTGTTCCTCGTTTCATCGGTATTTCTCACGATCTATTTCATATGCGACAGCCTCGATCTTGGGGTTGTTGGCGCGTTTGAGGAAGTCAAAAACAGCAATTATTCAAAAATATTCTTCTGGGAGAATTTCATCGGAAACCGCTACCATTTCATAAAACAGGTATTGGGCGGGATTTTCGTGACGATAGCGATGGTCGGACTCGATCAGGATCTGATGCAGAAAAACCTCAGCTGTAAAAACATCGGCGAAGCACAAAAAAACATGTTCACTTTTACGGGGATTTTTGTGTTGATCAACCTCTTCTTCCTCAGCGTTGGTGCACTTTTATACATCTATGCCAACGAACGCGGAATCGCGGTTCCAACCGATCTCGTGACCGGAAAACCGAGAACCGATTTATTGTTTCCTGAAATTGCTTTCAATCATCTGGCGCTGATACCGTCGGTGGTATTCCTACTCGGACTCACAGCCGCGACATTCGCCACAACCGATTCGGCACTCACGGCATTGACGACTTCTTTCTGTGTCGATTTCCTCGGAATGGACAAAAAGGAAAATGAAAACCGGCCAAATATGGTACGCACGAGACATTTTGTACACGTGGGATTTTCATTGCTGATGTTTGTCGTTATCGTGTTATTTAATGCGATAAACGATGCCTCGGTTGTTAGCATGATTTTTAGGATCGCATCATATACGTACGGGCCCTTGCTGGGATTATACTGTTTTGGATTGTTTGTAAAAGGACGTGGCGTAAAGGACCGGTTGGTACCGATCGTCTGCATGCTCTCGCCGGCGATGACATATTTTATCAGTGAAAATTCGAAAACGATGTTTGGTGGTTATGTTTTCGATAATGAACTGATCCTATTAAACGGATTGATCACGTTCATCGGACTGTTTTTGATAAGCAGTTCGACTAAAGAGCAAACGCGGTTTTAGAACAACCGGAGTTGGCCGTCCTTAAATTGTTCGTGAAGTTCGGTATTCAGCTGCGGATGGACTTTCCCCGTAAAGTATTTCCGCCTTGCAAGCGCCATCTGTGATTTGATCATTTGGGCAAACTCACCATCACCGCGCATCCGCTCACCAAAACGGCTGTCGTTCAGATTGCCACCATGACAGGCCGCAATGTGGTTCAGCACCTTATCGGCACGGTCAGGCATGGCCTTTCGAATCCAGTCGGTGAAAATTTCTCCAATCGCGCCATTAAGACGAACAACAGTATGTGCAATCGACACGGCTCCCGCATCCGAAACTGCTTTGGCGAGCGGCAAAATCTCGTGGCTGTTGATGCCGGGGATTATTGGGGCGAGCATAACATTGACGGGAATACCATTTTCGGAAAGCAATTTTACGGTTTCAATGCGTTTTTTGATTGTAGCTGTTCTAGGTTCGACCAACTGGCGCGTCTTTTCAGAAAGCGATGTGATCGATATGCTGACAGAAGCCAGATTGTTAGCAGCCAGTTCTTTTAACAGGTCGAGATCGCGCATCACGAGTGAATTCTTAGTGATGATCGCAACCGGATGTTTGTATTTCAGGAATATTTCAAGGCATTGGCGCGTGATGCCAAATTGCCTTTCGGCGGGCTGATAGCAATCGGTATTTCCCGACATTACTATTGTATGCGCTTTCCAGGATTTACTCTTAAGTTTTTCCTCGAGCAATTGCGGAGCATTTTTCTTGACAAGGATCTTGCGCTCAAAGTCAAGGCCGGCACTATAGCCCCAATACTCGTGGCTGTTACGTGCATAACAATAAATGCAGCCATGTTCACATCCCTGATACGGATTCATCGAGTATTCCATCGTAAGGTCGGGGCTTGTGACCTTGTTGAGGATCGTTTTTGGATAAACTTCGAGAAATGAGGTTTTATTCGATTCGGGTGTTTCGCCTTCGGCTTCACAATAATTGAGGAAATCATCGAGCATTTCGTGCGTTTCCGCGAAAAAACGATTGTGCACGTTTTTTTGTGCGCCGCGACCTTTACTGTATTGATTTTCCTCGTCCATAACCCACTCGCAAAGATACGATTATGCTCATTGCAGAAGTGTTAAGTTTAAGCGAATTTGCCGACAACCTCCAAGGTCTTAAGACCTCCAAGGTTTAGTATTAAAAAT
>JAEYZX010000175.1 GCA_023427845.1 Bacteroidota bacterium | reverse complement strand
TTTTTTACCCATACTATAAAAGCCCTTTAATTAGGGCTTTTATTATTTTCGGACCTATGGATATTCATGATCTTCACGCCCGTTTCCTTGAATGCAATTCAATTTCAATTGATTCAAGGAAAATATTGCCGGGTTCAATGTTCGTTGCCATCAAAGGCGAACGATTCGATGCAAGCACCTTTTCTGCTGAAGCTTTGGAAAAAGGAGCGTCGTATGTCGTAATTGACAATCCCTCGTACTATATAGACCATCGTACGATCCTTGTTAAAGATAGTCTCGTAACCTTGCAAAACCTCGCAAAGTATCACCGGCAATTTCTCGGTATTCCGGTTATCGCACTCACTGGAAGCAACGGAAAAACAACCACCAAGGAGCTTATCAATCGAGTGCTTTCAAAAAAGTACAGGGTTGTCGCCACAGTCGGAAACCTGAACAACCATATTGGCGTTCCGCTCACGCTACTTTCGTTTACAAAAGAAACCGAAATTGGAATAGTCGAAATGGGCGCAAACCATCAGCAGGAGATTGCATTTCTATGCGAAATCGCTGAACCCGATTTTGGTTATATTACCAATTTTGGCAAGGCTCATCTTGAAGGATTCGGTGGAGCTGAAGGTGTAATAAAAGGTAAAAGTGAAATGTACGATTATCTTGAAAGACATGAAAAACTCGCTTTTGTCAATCTTGATGATGACATCCAAAAGCAAAAAACAGCAAAGCTGAACCGCTTTACATTCGGTAATGCAGATCGTACAGCCAATGTGGAGATCCAATCCATAATCGCAAATCCTTTTGTCGAAATCACCTACAAGCAAACAACCATCAAATCGAACATGATTGGTCTGTACAATGCCGCCAACATCAGTGCCGCAATCGCGATTGGCGAATATTTTAAGCTATCGCTCAACGATATATGCAACGCGATCCAAACCTATATTCCGGAAAACAACCGCTCGCAAATGATCGTCAAAAACGGCAATGAAATCATTCTCGATGCCTATAATGCGAATCCGAGCAGCATGGCGGTTGCAATCGAGAATTTTATTCAGCTCGCAAATCCGAACAAGGCAATCATACTTGGCGATATGTTTGAACTCGGCGCTGAAAGCCTGCGCGAGCATGCGCATGTGGTGCAGTTACTCGGGGCTGCCAATTTCGATTGCCATTTTATTGGCGCCGATTTTTCTGCCGTACAGGTTGCAAAACCAAATTTTCATTTTCATACGAGTTTCGACGAATTCTCGAAATATCTCGCCAGTAAGCATTATGCCGATAGTCTGATCTTAATAAAAGGTTCACGGGGCATGGCTCTTGAGCGGGTGTTGGATCTGATTTAATACTTTGGCGTGCCACTCCTCCGCAAGCTCCGTCGTGTCGGGCTGTTCGCTGCTATCTTTACAAACCTGCGCGCCGCTCCGGTTGGTAAAGGATATTCGCTTCCATCCCTCACGCTGGTCATGAGTTAAAGATATCCTAAAGACCGTGTTCGTTTTTCACACCCATATTATAGCTGTAAATTTGCCGAAATCAATAAATAGTTTGCAATGACAAATATTCAGGATTGGTTGGAAGCAGTATTGGCAGATTCGGGTGTCGCGGCCGAGTGGATTCCGGCGGCCAGGGTGTTTTTAGGTATCGTAGCACTAATGATAGTTGCGATGCTTGCCTACATTATCACAAAGCGGTTCCTGCTTCAGTTCCTCAATTCATTCTTTCGAAAAACTTCGACAAAATGGGACGACGTACTCGCCGAACGCAAAACCTTCGATAACCTCGCGCACATAATTCCTGCAATGATCGTTCGTTTTGCAATGCCTGCATTGTTCGCCGATTATGACACTCTGCGTCCTTTTATGATCAAAGTCGCCGATGTTTACATAATAATCGCCGGTGCGTTGATTTGCATTTCGTTCCTCAAGGCTGTAGAATATATTCTATCGCAGTCGCCCGTATTTGTAAACAAGCCGATTGCCAGCTATTTCCAGCTGATCCGCATCGTATTGTACATCGCGATGTTCATTATCATTCTTTCCATTTTACTTGGCCGCTCTCCGATGTATTTCCTGACTGCATTCGGTGCCATGACGGCAATCATACTGCTTATTTTTAAAGACACCATCCTCGGATTGGTCGCTAGCGTCCAGATATCGGCCAATGATGTGGTCCGCGTAGGCGATTGGGTTGAAATGCCGAAATTCAATGCCGATGGAGATGTGATCGCAATCAACTTGAATACGGTCAAAATACGGAACTGGGACAAGACGATTACTGCAATACCAACATTTTATTTCATAACCGACAGTTTCAAAAACTGGCGCGGTATGCAGGAAAGCGGCGGGCGCCGAATCAAACGGTCGATCCTGATAAATGTCCGGACCATCAAATTCGTCGATCCTGAAACACGCGAACGATTTAAAAAATATACACTGATCAGCGATTTCGTATCCGAAAGGCAGAGTGAAATTGAGCAATATAATACGGTGGCCGGTATCGACACCTCGCAGCTTATCAACGGGCGGCGAATGACAAACATTGGTGTATTCCGTCGCTATGTTGAGTACTACCTGAAACAACACAAAGGAATCCGTCAGGATATGACTGTGATGGTACGGCAGCTTCCAAGCGACGACCGCGGACTCCCGATCGAAATCTACTGCTTTACCAATACAACCGCCTGGTTGGAATATGAAAGCATACAATCGGATATTTTTGATCACCTTTTTGCGGCAGCGGGCTGGTTTGGGCTTGAGGTTTTTCAACAGCCTGCGGGAAGTGATTTTTTAAATGCATTCCAGCATCAGGACATTAAGTCCGATACTCCGTCGTAAGCATTTTTTGTGTTGGCACCATGTAGGTTGTCGATTTTAGTTGCAAAACAACTGATAAATAGCTGAATGTCTGTGTGGTTTCTGTTTTTTGCTACCTTTATTTGCGCAAATTTTAAATCAAATTTACGACTGCCAGCAGAATGGAATCACCCATCGGAATATTGATCGTTGAAGACGAAATGATCATCGCTACTCTAATTGCGTTACAATTGACCTCGCTCGGGTATGAGGTCACAGGAATAATCCCGCGTGCTGAAGACGCGCTATTGCACATCCGTCAAAGAAAGCCCGACATGATTTTGCTCGACATCAATCTGAACGGCGAAATAGACGGCATCGAAATGGCGCACATGATGCAAAAAGAGATTGAAGTTCCAATAATCTACATTAGCGCGAATACTGATTTGTCTTGTTATGAGCGGGCAAAAGCTACGAGGCCATTTGCATTCATTTCAAAGCCTTTTCGAAAAATCGATCTACAACGCGCGATTGAACTTGCAATAATACAGGTCGGGGCTGCGAATCCTGTCAGAAACCTATTGCCTAAAGTTAGCCGGCTCACATTAAATGACAGCATTTTTGTACGCTACCAGGACAAGATGGTGCGAATGAAAATCAGTGAAATTTCATATATCGAAGCCGAACGGAATTATTGCCGGATCTACACCGCTGATAAGGAGTTTTTGATGGTGCTGACACTTCAGGATCTAGCTGAACGATTACCTTCAAAAGAGTTTATACAAATTCACCGCTCGTACATTGTTTGTGTCTCCAGGATTGACGAGATTGCCACTACACATGTGGTGGTGGGACGCAAATCGATACCCGTCAGCCGTCCGTTGAAAGAAGAACTGCTTAAGCGGTTGCATACGATTTAGGATTATATTATAAGATTATTTGGGCGGCCTGGACGCGTTGATTGCATATAGTAATCAGCCTCGGTATTGCACTACTGATGAAATGGCCTTTCGATTTCAATATTTTGATGCATGTATGGTTCCCTTCGGTGATGCCGGTATGAGATAATGTTACAAAAAGCTACCTCGTTCACGGTTTTACTTTTTATACCCAATACGTTTACCAAAGGTGGCTCGGCTTTATATTATGAAGGTATCGGGATTACCTGCGGTGATACCTGCAAGGAGTTAATACTACAAAAAGCTATACCTCGTTCCCCGGTTTTCCTTTATTTATTTCCAGTATTTTACGGGATTACCTGCGGTGATCCCGGGAGGGAGTTAATGCTACAAAAAGCCAAAACCTCATTCCTCGGTTTTACTT
>JAEYZX010000167.1 GCA_023427845.1 Bacteroidota bacterium | reverse complement strand
TACATTCTGAATATCGTGCAGATTCTCGATCTGCGCCCATAAAAACGCGGCCACGATTTCAGAAGGCAGGAAAGAACTGCCAATATCGACCCAACCATATTTATCGACTTCGCCCCTAAAAAATGCTGAACGGTTTGTTCCTTTTTCCCAAATGATTTCGGCACGCTCGCTAAAACGATCATCGTTTATCGCTAACATCCCGCCTTCGCCTGAAATAATGTTTTTCGTTTCATGAAATGAAAATGCTGCCAAATGGCCAATAGATCCCAAGGCTTTTTTGATGCCTTCACGTCCTATATAATAACTTTCAATTGCCTGTGCGGCATCTTCAACCACATACAGATTGTATTTCGCGGCAAGATCCATTATGAGATCCATATCGCATGCAACACCGGCATAATGTACGGGCACTATTGCGACAGTCCGCGGTGTGATCAGTTTTTCGATGCTGGATTCATCCATTCCCGGATGATCGGCCCTGCTGTCGGTAAACACAATTTTAGCGCCGCGTAAAACAAACGCGTTTGCGGTCGATACAAATGTGTATGACGGCATGATCACCTCATCGCCTTCCTTGATGTTCAATAATATTGCCGCCATTTCGAGCGCATCGGTGCACGAGGTCGTGAGCAGGCATTTTTTAAAACCATAACGCGTTTCAAAAAACTCCTGGCATTGTTTTGTGTATTTGCCATTGCCTGAAATTTTGCCTGTCTGTACAGCATCAATCATGTACGCCGACTCTTTTCCTGTCAGATATGGTTTATTAAATGGAATCATTCGCTAATTTTTTTGTGCGGTACGCCCAAGTACAGTCCGGCTGCTGCAATGGATTTCGTAATTACCGTTCCGGCTCCGGTTCTTGTTTGGGCAACAATTGTGAGATTATCTACCACGGTTGAATTGATCCCGAAGAAGCACATCTCCCCGGTCGAAACAAATCCGGCAACGGCTACCCGTGGCGCAAAAAATGAGTGCGGCCCAATTTTACAGTCGTGTGCAATCGTGCAGCCAAGGTTCACTATTGTGTTCGGCCCCAGCTCGGTGTGGGCATCAACAATGCACCCGGGATATAATACAGTACCGTTGCTGATGACTGCACTGTCGTCGATCCAACACGTGGAATGAATGATCTTTCCAAACGGAATCAAACCTACAAACTTGTCATACATCCTTTTCCGTGCCTCAAGATGATTATATCCAATCCCGATCAACAGTTCATCAAATGAATTGTTTTTATATTCTTTAAGAATTTCTGCAGTCGAGCCCTTGATGGTATAACCTCCTGCCATTCTGTCTTTTGAAAAATCATCGAAAAAGACAATATCGCTGTAATGCCCGTCTGCAATAGCAAAATGTGCAATCTGTTGTCCCAGATGCCCGGCCCCGATTATCGCAAGAACTTTACTCATATATTTTTTTTACGATAGCGTTAGGTCGGCCCTGCACTTGTCTGAATATCTTATAAATATAAATTCCAATAATTCCCAAAAATGTCGCGATTATACCCAATATCAATATATTGATTGCAACGATTGAGGTCCAACCAAATTGAACTTGATCGGGATGCAGGAGTTTTTGTATAATTAGGTAAATCAGAAAAATGATACTAAAAAAAGAGATGATTAACCCTGAGTAAAATAGCCATTCCAAGGGTTTTCCTGAAAACGAGGTAACGGCTTGCAGCATCAGTTGTGCGCGCTTTCTCATCGAATACGTGCTCGCGCCTTCGCGCTGTGTTTTACGAACTGCTATACCCTTTTGATTAAAGCCGACCCAATACATCATTCCGCCCAAAAACACGTTGGCGTCCTGTAATCGCAAAAGCGCTTCCACGTATTGTCGCGTCATTAATCGTTCAGTTAAAATGTTATGCGGAATTTTGGTGTCCGACATTTTGTTAATGAGTATCCAAAACAAGCTTCCGCTGTATTTTTCAATGAAATTTCCCTTTCGCTGCTCCTGATAACCATATACCACATCGAGTTCTGGATTTCTGGTTAGCTCGTGATAATATTCAATCAGCACCGCGGGGGGAGTTTCCAGATCATTGTCAATTAGAAAAACATAGTCGCCACTTGAATAATGCAGTCCGGCCTGGATTGCGTAATGATGGCCAAAGTTGCGGGATAGATCAATTATTTTAATTTCCGGTTTGTCTTTTTGACATTCGATTAGGTATTGAAGGGAATTGTCTGGTGAACCATCATTAACAAAAACCAATTCGTAGTTGATGCACCCGATCTCGAGCAGCGCCTGCTGGATTTCCAACAGAAACTGCGCTAGAAATTTCTGTGATCGATATAATGTCGTTACTACCGAAATTGTCATAAAAGGTTGATTCTGTGTGCTGATTGGTAAATAAAATAACCGGATCTATCATTACTGTTGGTTATCGTCTTCAAACAGGAATTCTGAATGGTTTTCTCAATTTCAAAAGTAGTCTTATTTTCAAAATAAGGTAATAGTTTCTCCGTTTCCTTACAAAGAAAATAGACTCCCGCGTGCATTGAAACCGTTTTTTGCGGAATCTCAAAATTTCCAAAAGCCACATCGATCACGCCTTTTAAAAAATCATAACCTGTTGATAACTGTACCAGATGGGAACCAATAAAATCGCCACCCATACGCGTCCCGGTTTCAATTACATAAACATCGCCTGTAGAGGTGACTTTAAGTTCAGTGTGTGCTGCACCGAACTGCATACCAACGGCATCAAGTGCCCTAAAAGTTTGCTGTTTCAACTTTTCGACAATAATTTCCGGAAGTTGCGACGGTTGATGATGTGCAAGTTCCACAAAATGCGGTGCGCCAGTTGTGACTTTATCAGTGATGGCCAGGAAATGGTGCTTTCCCTGCCACGAAATCGTTTCAACACTTACCTCATGGCCTTCTATGAACTCCTCGATGATTGCCCTTTTCGCAAATGATTCGGTAATGGCAATAGACACCGCGTCTCTAAGCTCCCCTGCGCTATCGACCTTTGAAACTCCCCTACTCCCCGAACGGTCAACCGGTTTTACGATAACAGGAAACCTGATGTTTAAATTTTCAATAAAAACATCTGTACTCGTAAACCGCGGGATATTCACATTGCCAATTGCAAACGATTCGCGCATTTTTGCTTTATCGGTTGAGTTTTGCGCCGACTCGACGCTATTGCCAAAAAGGCCCAGATGTTGCGCGACATGACTCACTGTTGGCACGGCCATGTCTGTTGCAATCGTAGTGATGCCATTAATTTTTTGATCACTGCAGATTTTTAGGATTTGTTCTTTCTCATGAACTGAAACGGGGTAAAAAAAATCAGCTTCGGTTTTACATACTGCGCCGTCTTCCCAAGCAAAACAGTGGGTCTGGATTCCCATCTCTTTTGCTTTCAACACTAAAGGGAGTTGTAGATAGCTTGCGCCGACTATTGCCAGTTTGTTCATGCTTGTCTTTGTTGCAGTTTGATTAATCTATTAGCGCTTATCTAACTGGAAGCTTGTTTACTTGATAATGCTATTTTATTTTTTACTAATTTGTTTTAATAATAGCGCCATTGCTTCACCTCGCGCGATCAAAATTACAACCTATATATCCCTCCTCCTAAAATCGCCTCTCGAAAAATATTTCTCGATAAAACAATAGACCAAAATAAAGAAATAGCGGCTTCCCATTTCCTTGATTTTTAATTTGGATACTCCATGTTTCCTGTTCTTCCATGAATTTGGTTCAACTGCATACGTATAGCCGCGGATGATTGCTTTTAATGGAAGTTCTATCGTCAGGTTGAAATGTGGTGAAAGTATCGGTTTAACTCCTTCGATAACCTCACGCTTGTAAAGTTTAAAAGCGTTTGTCGTATCGTTATAACGAATTTGCATGGTCATCATTATGATTGTGTTCGCTATCCTATTGATGATTTTTTTGACGAATGATAATCGGCTACGGTCCCACCCTAGATAACCCGGCTTCCAAAAACACAAACATAATTTCCGGCAATCATTTTTCGGTAGAACCTCAAAAGGTCGTTGGGCGAATCCGATAGATCGGCCATCATAATTGCGACACAATCGCCCGAAAATCGGCTAAGACCCAATCGTACTGCATGTCCGAAGCCATTCGGGCCTTCATTGGTGAGGAAGCGCAGCATCGGAAATTCGGTCGAATGTTGTGCTAGTACTTCAACGGTATTGTCGGTCGAATTATCGTCCACTACAAAAATTTCATACTCAACATCAGTTGCATCAAATACCGAAGCAATCTGACGAATGGTTTCGGGTAGCGACTCTGCTTCATTATGTGCCGGGATGACAATGCTTAATTTCATCTAATGCTGTATTCGTAAATCAGTTCATGAAAATCCCCGAAACCATGTGAAATTTTTGCGACCCGCCTAAAGTGGTTTGTATTTAACAGCTTTTCAATCTCAATCTGATTGTTAGTCCTATACATATCGTCATTATGGCTTTCGATCTGGATAAACCGAACGGGCAATTTACCATCAAAATCAAACAGTCCCTGCAGACATTGGAGCTCATGACCTTCTACATCAATTTTGACCACATCGAAGTACTGCTGTTTTTTTTTAATATAATCAGACAATCGGGTTACAGCAACGGGATAGGTGTCTATAATTATCTCCGCGACCGAAACACCGAGCAATTTTGCCTTGCGCCGAAGATATTCAGACTCCGGATTCAGTTCCTCAAAAGTCGACGTCTCATCCAAAATATTTTCACTAAACGGCAATTGTCCGTTGAAATTACTAATTCCGTGATTGTAGATGAAAATCGAATCATTTCGTTTGAATTTCGATTGCAACATACCGAATAACTTCTCATTCGGCTCGAACGCATGGATTTCAGACTTGGGATATAACCGCAGAAAAAAATCGGCAGTTTGTCCTTTATTAGCTCCGACATCGATTATCCTGACCTCATCCTGTTTTAGATTTGTCCGATAAAACTTTTTGAGCTTCGGATAAAAAAACAGCGATTCGTTTAAATGAATTAGACGTTGGATAAGGGTGGTCTGCCAATTCATTGCTGCTGTTTATTGGCTTCGATAGTCGCGTCATAAATTTGAAGCAGAATATCATTGATGTTGTACGTAAGGTTCCATTCGGGATAACGCGATCTGAATTTCGACACATCGCTTATCCACCAAATATGATCGCCTATCCTGGGCTCGTTGCTATATTCATAGTTCATTCGCTTTCCGGTAATGGCCTCACACAACACGATAGCTTCGGCCATCGAACAATTCGAAAACCTGCCACCGCCCACATTGTAAACTTCACCCTGCGTCGGATTTTGATGGAAATACCAAAACATATTCACCAAATCCCAACTGTGTATATTATCCCGAACCTGCTTGCCTTCGTAGCCAAAAATCGTATACTTTTCGCCGCTGATCGCGCACTTCATCAAATACGATAAAAAGCCATGCAGCCGAGTGCCCGCATGATTCGGACCCGTTAAACATCCGCATCTGAAAATTCCGGTATTCATCTTGAAGTATTTCCCATATTCCTGAACAAGAATGTCGGCCGAAAGTTTTGAAGCGCCAAACAATGAATGCTTAGTCTGGTCGATGCTCATGCTTTCGTCAATTCCGCGTTCAAAATAAGGGTGCGCAGAATCAACCTCCCAGCGTGTCTCCAGTTCGATAAGCGGCAGGAAATTTGGTGTATCGCCGTACACTTTATTGGTCGATGTAAATATGAAGGTTGCCTTGGGGCAATGTTTTCTTGTCAATTCAAGAAGGTGCAGCGTGCCGTTTGCGTTGATCGTAAAATCGGTTATCGGGTCACGCGATGCCCAATCGTGGCTAGGTTGTGCAGCTGCATGTATAATGAGCTTTATATCCGATTTATAAATAACGAATAGCTTTTCGAGTTGCTCGTACCCGCGTATGTCTATGTTGTGATGCTCAAAATTAGAGATGGTTTGTTTTAGCCGCAATGTGTTTTTATCGGTCGACGCTTCAGAACCAAAAAACATCGCACGCATATTATTGTCGATGCCGATCACCAAGTCGAAGCAGGACGCGAAATACGAAACCGCTTCACTTCCAATGAGACCTGACGAACCGGTAATGAGGCAAATATCCATCGGCTTTCTGTTAATGTTGCTACTCGACAGCGTACTCCGAAACCAATATTTCGGAGTCAAAATCTGCGGGATCGAGCGGCCTGATGTAATAACCCGAAATTACACTTTCTGAATCAATATAATGTCCGGGCATCAACTTTTTAAAATCAGCCACGTCTTCGATATGATACTTTGAAAACAATCCGCTTTCTAACAGCCCTTTGGATGTTCGGTGTATCACACTTTTTCCTTTAGTGCGTATTTCGAGCGACAACTCCGGTGAATAGTCCAAAAGTGAAATGATTTTACCACGCAGCGAATTACCGACAGTGATTTTATAATATATGCCGTCCTTGGGCACTATAGGCTGGTCTATCGGCAAAACATACTCAGCAATCTTCCTTAGGCCTAAAGCACGGGTTGATTTACGTTCAAGCAACAGCATGGGCCGCGTATGATAGGAAAAGGAATCGACCACCTTATAATTCCTGACGAGCGTTAAAGTAACCTCCGGCTCGTCAAATAACGGATACCGGTTATCGATAGAAGCATAATCATAAAGGACAAATTGAGGTGCTTTATCCGAAGCATAAAAATCGGCGTTGCGTTTTTGCAGATAGGGCGTATATGCTGCATAAGCCTGACACACGGGCCGCGGTTGATAATTCAAGCCATTTTCAAGCATTTGAGAAACATTCCACGGAAAGATGTCGGCTGTGCCATTTCCAATCCGATTGCGGATTTCATCGGGAATTTTAATTGCGGCGGATTGCAGTTGATTGGACGTGGCATGCGAATATGAGCTGAAATCCGACAGGTACCTCTCTTTGTTGAATTTATTCCACACCTTGAATCTTGCTTTACTATAATCCGTAATCACGTAAATGCCGGTCGCAATAATTGCGATCAGGATAATCATCCGAATATAGGACTTGAATGTATTTGTGATTTCATCAAAACAAAACAATATCAAAAGGGCGAAATTGAAAAATTCCATTACATGGCCCACGTCGGCGCGGATGAATGCCTGTTTATAGAGTACAAACAATGTGGATCCGAAAAGAAATACCGAAAGTAACTTCTTGAAAAAAGGATCGCGTTTTACGATAATCGACCATATAAAAAGAATTGAGGATAAACCCAACATGCCCAAAGCAATGTTACGTTCATCTATAATTCCTGTATTCAGGTACATGATCTCATTATACCCGGCAACTGTTTCGTATCCCACTTTGATATAGGAAAGTAGTGCGACATTCAGCCATTGCGCAACAGATACAATTAATAAACAGCAAATTATGAGGCAGGACAACTGAATCCGTTTGTTTTGCGAAGTGAAAAGTAGTTTGTAGGTGATTGCAGCGATAAAAAATATGAGTGCAACAAGACCGGTATTGAACTTGATGAAAAACAGCAGCACCACCAGCAAAATCTGCATAATGGAACTTAGCGCATTTTCATTTTCAATACCATTTAAAATCCAAAAAACGAGAAACACCAATAAAACAAATGCGTATCCGGCTCCCAGGTAATAGGGCAGGATCATGCAAATCGACAAAATGAAAACAGCCGACAGTACTTTTACGGTGCTCTTTTTGAACTGAATAAAAAACAGGCAAAAGAAATTAAAAGCCACGAAAAGATCGAACAGCAAAAACCAGTATTTGCTGACGCCCCAGCCGACCCGGGTTGAAAGAAACGCTAATGGCCCGTAGGTAAAACCAAAATCGGTACCCCAGGTCAGGTCCTGTATATTCGCATAATTCATCGCAATCATCCACGATGGATCTAGGGAAGCCCAAATTGCATCCGCGCCTGGTTTGGTTGGCAGAAGATCGATATCCAAAAACATCGGGAACAGCAGCACCGAACCGACTGTGGCAACAAAGAGTGAAAGCCGGTTGTGTTTTACGAATATTCTTATTGCAGAAGTGTCCATTTTGTCCTACTTCAAAATCGGTTCCAATTGTTTTTCGTTTTTTCTTATCCATTCATAAATGTCGAAGAAAACAGAATCAAGGTTTTTTGTCGGCTTCCATCCGATTTCGGCCGTGATTTTCGAGTTATCGGAAATGTAAATGCGCAAATCGGCAGGGCGTGATTGAACCTCACTCGAAATGCTGATCCTATTCCCGGTTAGCCTCTCACAAATTGCCGTCATCTCCAACAACGAAATGCTGTTTGAATTCCCGCCGCCTGCATTATAAATCTTACCGGTAAACTTTTCAATATTATGTATCTGCAAGTCAATAAGATCGATTAAATCGTCAATATGAAGCAAGTCACGTACCTGCTTTCCGGACCCACCGTAACCGATGTACGAAAGTGGTTGGTTCCAATAATGTTTGGCCATCCATAATGCGGCGATCCCCTGGTCGGTTTTACCCATTTGCCTCGGGCCCGCAACTACGCCGAATCGTGTAATTGCAGCGTTTAGTCCGTAAAAAGCTGCATATTCGTCGATAAACATTTCAGCCGACAACTTCGTAGCGCCGTAAAATGAACGAGCACCATGAAGTGGAAGTTCTTCGGAAATACCCAATTTTGAGATTCCGCCGATGGTTTGATGATCGGCAAATGTAAATCGCGTTCTTTCTTCAGTAAAATTTGCGCCTTCTATAGGCGCTATCGGATAAACGCGGCTGGACGAAAGGAAAACTAACTTCGCTCCATTTTTGACGCAACTATTGAAACAATTTATCGCCCCAAAAAGATTGTTATTGATAACATAACTTGGATTTGTCGACAGCCCTGCAGTCACCGAAGGCTCGGCTGAGGCTTCAATCATGACATCGAAATCGCCCAAAAGTTCAAGGTCGGAATTGTTGCGGATATCACCTTTTATGAAAACTATTTCGCACTCTTTTAAATCAGTGATATTAAGTTCCGAGCCGCAGCGCACAAGGTTGTCAAATGCAATGATCCGGTATGACGGATATCTGGCCTTCAGACTCAAACTTATCGACGATCCCACAAAGCCGGCTCCACCCGTGACCACTATTTTCATACTAACGCTTTTAGGCTTTTTTCCCACTCCGGTATTGAGATTCCAAAACGATTCTCAATTTTATTTTTGTCGAGTACACTGAACTTCGGTCGTCGAGCGGCAGTAGGAAACTGATCCGACGGAATGGGCCGTAAATCTATGGATATTTCATTGTACTCAAAGATTTTAGCCGCAAATTCATACCAACTGCATTGCCCTTCGTTGCTGAAATTATAGATGCCAAAAAGGTGCGCGGTGAGGTTTTCAGGGTACAGGGTTACCCGAATAATTTTCAACATCGCTTGGGCAAGATCAACCGCGTTGGTTGGCGTACCAATCTGATCGTTTACAACTGATATCGAATCGCGTTCTTTCGCGAGGCGCAACATTGTTTTCATGAAATTATTGCCGAAATGCGAATAGACCCAAGAAGTACGGATTATAAAATATTTTTGAAGAATTTGCTGTATCGCGCGCTCGCCGTCGAGTTTTGTACTTCCATAAACGCTCTGCGGATTCGGTTCATCTTCTTCGGTATACGGAGTTGTCTTCGTGCCGTCAAAAACAAAATCGGTCGAAAGGTGCATCAGCGTACAATCGAAATCACGGCAGACCTCAGCTAGATTTCGCACTCCATGTACATTTATTAGGATTGCTTTTTCAGGTTCGCTTTCAGCTTTATCGACTGCGGTATAGGCAGCGGCATTGATGCAAAATTGCGGCCGGTGCCGACTGAATACGGCCTCTAATTGTTTCTTGTTTGTGATATCGGCCGACGCCGAATCGGTGAAAACGAAAGTCCACTCAGGGTAGTTTGGCGCAACCCACTGCAACGCCTGCCCTACCTGGCCCGAAGAGCCTGTGACAAGGATTACCATGCCTTTCGCGCATTTTGCAGTCGGGGTAGCTGTTGGTCTTTTTCAGAAACGTTCAGTTCCGATAATGGAAATTTCCACTCGATTTCCAGTTCGGGGTCATTAAAATAGATTCCACCTTCCGACTCACGGTTATAGTAGTTATCGCATTTATAGAAAAATATTGCATTGTCGCTGGTTACCAAAAATCCGTGCGCAAATCCACGCGGAATAAAAAACTGACGTTGGTTTTCACCCGACAGCACAACTGATACGTGTTGGCCGAAAGTAGCCGAATCAGGACGGATATCAACAACAACATCAAGCACTTCGCCATGTATTACACGCACAAGCTTTGCCTGCGCATGTGCCCCGGTCTGATAATGAAGTCCGCGCAGTACGCCTTTTGATGAGTAGGATTGGTTGTCCTGGACAAAATGAACCGGCTGCGAAATCGCCTGCTGAAGTGCCTGCTCATTGTAGCTTTCCATAAAATATCCGCGCTTATCAGGAATAACCGTAGGTTCAATAATATAACACCCCTCAAGTTTGGTAGCGATTACGTTCATTTTACTAACCTGCCTAGGCGGTTTCTGATTTAAGTTTTTGATTGCGGTAAAAAGATCTGAACAACCTGAAAAGTATAAACAATCCAACAAACAATAGCGGAAGTATGATTTTCATCTTGCCATTGATCGATTCGTTGTTTTCGATATTTATTGCGACTGCATTGTCTTTAATAATTTTATCCATTCCAACCAACTCGACCCTGTGATAGCCTTGTTCATTGAGAAGTTTGTCTTTTGTCTCGATTACATCGTTGAGCTGTGTGTTCTCGTTAATGTAAACCATACTCTTGCCGGCATTGGCCGTACCCGACGCAAGCTGATTTAAAAATCCGTCGATCTGCGCGATTATCTGATCGTTTGCTTCTATTTTTTTAAGTGTATTATCGACTGTCTGTTTTTGGATTGCAGCAAAATAAGGGTTATTGTTGATATAATTCATCAACGGGTCGACCGTATTTGCTTTAGTGATTAAATTCCTGGTCTTGAATTCGATTGCGTGGTACCTGTAATTTTTACTCGTCGTACTTTCTTCCATGATCTTTTTGATGTCACCATTTTCAGACATCAATTTTAGTAATTGGAAATTGAGTTCGGAGTTTGGATTGTTTACAAACTTATAGACATCTACAATTGGCTTGATTTCAATCTTCGAGATTTTAGAAGGCTGTGCGATCCCTATCGTTTTCAGGTAGTTGGTATCTTTCTCAGTGATTTTAGAATTTATCAAATCAATTCTTGAATACAAATAATCAACACTTCCAAAGTTTGGTTTTACAATTATCTGATGTTCAAATGACTTCCTGGTTTTATCGAGATAAAATCCAATGCCGATCCCAAGCGCAAAAAGTATCACCACAATGATAGCATTCTTGATAAAAAACTGAATGGTTCTGAAAATTCCGGTATTCAGGTTTTGGAAAACGTCGCCGAATTTTCGGGAGATGTCTGATAAGTCGATTTCCTGATCATCGGGATTGTGCTTTGGCTGAGTGCTCATCTGTTATTTTTTAACGTTGAATATTTGTTCAAGAATTTTTATTGTAATCAAATAAGTAGGCTTTACCCCTGTTGTTCCCAGCCCGCCGGATGCCAATGTACTTCCGGTTTCAAGCGGGTTGTCTGACGCATAATAGGCATAACGGACTTTAACATCTGGGTTGATGCTTTTTCTGATCCTGGAAGCCGATTGTATTGCTTTTTGATAGTAGGCGCCTTCCATTTCAAGACCGATCACGCCCCATGTCGATTTATGAAAAAAGTTAAGCAAGTCGCGGTTTTGCAGCGATGTTCCAAGAACGGTGACCATTGGCCCTGCAAAAACCGGAATTCCGTTTCCTTCGAACATTTCGGCGGTGAGCTCATTTTCAAAAGGATAATTATCGCCTGTCCCTTCGTTGATGTGTGCACTCGGAATCATGATGTCGCCCTTGCCTCCTTCGAGGATTCCTGCCTTGCCCATAATCGATACCGATACGACATTCAGCAACGTTTTTTGATTTTGTGATTCCTGATACGGTTTCAAAAGCTCGTCGATGGTTTCATAGGCTTGTTCGCCAAACGCATAATCCATTACGATGATGACCGGTTTTTCACTTCCGAATTGAGCATCCGGAAACGCCGATTTTTGGAAGTCGATTTTATCGGTGTCGAATATCTGAACATCGATATTTGTACCAGAAGTATCGGGAAGGAAAATCATCCCCGAATTTTTCGCAAATTCTTCGACCTTTCCGCGAACTTCATGCGCACCCACACGGCTCAGTTCTTCATAAATGTCGAAAGCCGCTTTGTCCTTAAACTTTGTTTTCAGTACGTGT
Source organism: Bacteroidota bacterium (assembly GCA_023427845.1). Lineage (GTDB taxonomy): Bacteria > Bacteroidota > Bacteroidia > Flavobacteriales > Flavobacteriaceae > Flavobacterium. The sequence goes on along the minus strand of JAEYZX010000167.1, from coordinate 2,651 downwards.
GTCGCAAAAAGCGAATTCATGACGCTGTGCATGTTCGCGCTGATGATGTGTATCGGACGGGAAAGTAAATTTTGCTCCTTAAGTACTTCTTTTATATTCGTTGCCCAAATCTCACCATGTATGTGATGACCGAGGCGTTCACGCAAAATCGGACTGAAGGTGATGGTGCGTTTGGTATTTTCAGTGACTTCTTCGATTGCAAGTTTTCCGAGCCAGTAAATGACATGAAGAAAACGGTCCGGTTTATCGGTCGTGCCGAACGAATCATAAATATCAAGCACTTCCGCAAAGGTTCGGCCGAGTATGTTTGCCGCATGCGATATCGCTTTTTCCTTGTCGATCAGCGTCAGCTTCTTGTTTAACAGGACCGTTTGCTCGAGTTTAATCCAATCGCGTGATACTTCACCACTGTCGTCAACAAGTACGCGGTTTTTGATTTTATGCGATTCGATGAAGATGAACGTCAGATGCGTGAGAATGTCGTATATGTCCGATCGGCCGCGCGTGATTTCAACATTCATCTGTTCGTCGTCGATACGATAACAGTTTCGGCGTCGCTTTGGCGGGATTATAGCTTTGAAATGCGATTTTGAATATCCTTCATCCGAAGTGAGATTGATGAACCGGCATTCCTCAATTCCAACAGGAAGACGCTCGATTACATACAGAAGTCCGTTTAATTCTACTTTTTCTTCTGCTATCGTGCCGTAAATTTCAGGCCGAAGCAAAAGCAGTGCTTCGCGTAATGTTTCGCCCGAAACTCCCATCGGCTTATAAAAACCCCTGTTGAACAGGTGACGCATTGTGATATATAACTTCTCAACTGCACTTGACGATTCCTGTGCCCTTGATCGTACAATATTCTTGATTTCTTTCATTAAGTGTATTTTCTAACCCGCAAATGTAGCATTTTTTAAATTTGGCAACGGATTAGTTCGACAATTCGATTTCAAGATAAAGATTATTCATTGGATAATATTTCCCTTTTGAAGTCTTGCGCTTGTCCTTTTCCTCCAGATGCGTCCATTTGTTATTGTAGAATCTCCACAGGCTGCCTTTGCGGATGCTGTTCCCGCGGAATGTTGGCTGATGTACCTCACGCATGACTTCGGAATCGGGATCATTATTATCGGTGCGCCACGGAATCACGGCAATATTCTCGTCTATGATAATCGTTTCAACACCAATGAAATGACCGTTCTCAATAAATCGGATGCCGTATTTTGACAAATCGATCTCGGCATCGTATTCGCCTTCTTTTGTTTTCACAATAATATCTTCATCCAATACGTCATTTCCCGGCCCGCCATCGGCACCCACCTCAAAAATCCGGACTTTAAAAACCGCGCCTGCTTTTTGCGAAATTACACGGACGATCACTTTTGACAGAAAGGGTGCGTCATTATATTTCCTCAAATACGGAAAATGTTTCGCGAGGATTGCGGGTTTGGTAAAAATACTGCTCGTTTGCGTCGGATCGTAATCTTCGGGGATTTCGCCGCTGCGACTCGTTTCGGTGCCTGTTAATGTCGCAATTGCGCGGCTTTTCGGCATTTTCTTCTTCATCGTAATTTTTTGACCGTCGGTGAATTGCTGAATTGCAACCGGTTCATAACCAACTACGACAAAATGCAACTTACCTGAAGCATCGGCACGCGGAATCTCAAATTTTCCGTCTTTTGCCGAAGAAGTCGCAAAGCTGTTATCGTCGGTTCTGATCGATACATACGGCACCGGCTGGCCTGTCTCGCCGTCGATCGTAACGCCTTTGAATTGCGCAACCGCAACAATCGGAAAAAATAGTACTATCAAAAAACTTCTCATTTTCATCATCATTTTCATCTTAATTTATTTGTAGCGGATGATTGGTATCACCGTTTTAATCATTTGAAGCTAATCCTGCTGTTCGCTGCAATCTTTTCCTTTTTAAAGAAAAAAGAAAAAGGATTTCCGCTGCCATCAGGGCTAGGGCATTTTCCTAACTATCGAATTTCATTATTTCGCAACCGTTCAAGCGCGTCCGCGATTTTGCGGTCATTGCTCAGACGCGGGATCTTATTCTGCCCGCCGAGCTTTCCGATCGATTTCATATAGTCGTTAAAACCATTTTTCATAATCGGTGTAACGACAAGCGTTCGCAGGACTTTACCAACAATCAAATCGTCATAATAGATATTTTGTTCCCGCATTGCGTCATCGATTTTCTTTGTAAATTCCGACAAATCGGAAGGTTCATTTTCAAACTCGATAAACCATTCGTGGTACGGAAGCCCGGTTGTCGGGGTAATTTGCGGCGCTACGGTGAATTCATTGACGCGTACTGATGTTCCCTGCATCGCCTGCTTCAATGCGACCTCAACTTCCTTGCCAATCACGTGTTCGCCAAATGCAGAAATATAATGTTTGATTCGTCCCGAAACTATTACGCGATAAGGCTTTAAACTAGTGAATTGTACCGTGTCGCCAATATTATACGCCCAAAGTCCGGCGTTTGTCGAAATTATCAAAACATAATTAACGCCAAGTTCAACCTCGCCAATCGTATAGCGACGCGGATTTTCGGAAAAGAATTCATCCGATTTTATAAATTCATAAAAAATGCCCGAGTTTAGCAGCAACAGCATGCCTTTTTCGTTCTGGCTGTCCTGGTA
>JAEYZX010000166.1 GCA_023427845.1 Bacteroidota bacterium | reverse complement strand
CCCACATCAACAAATACCGCACTATGCAGGTCGCCAAATAAATGAAAACGCAACTCTGTACTGAGCGCTAGTTTCATATTGGCCTCGTTGAAATCGTTGACGCCTCCGCTTCGACCCGGACCCAGGCCGTATGATTGCCATGCACGGTTGTCATTCGATCCACCGGCGAAATAACTCCTCGAAAACGGAACGCTTCTCGAGTTACCGTACGGGATTGCAATTCCGCCAAAGGCACGCATCGCCAACACTTTTCGTCGACGTAGATCCCAATGCTTGATGTATTCGAATTCGGTTTTGATGTATTGCGAATATTCGACATCAAAAATCGTATTGTTCCCGTTCTGGTTCTCGAGTTGCCGTGAAAGCCTTGCCACGAGCGACAATGTATTTCCGGCCGATTCGACACGGGCTTTAAGTGCGTAAAAGGTATTGTCCTGCAAATCCTCTTTTGTCGTTTTGGTATAGCTGTAGCTCGATGCGAAAATCAGGTTGTTTTCCGTTAAGCGTTCGCGACGCTCTTCAATGCTGTTCACCGTCCGTAAATCACCGTCCGAAACAGCTATCGTCCCGTTTTGCACATCATTGATGAAGCCGATCGTTCCGGTTTCACGTATCAGGTTATCGCCGTTGAAATACGACGGATTCACTCCGGGATAATCCTGCGCGATCCGGTTCAGTGCGTTATATGACGATCCGTAAACCTGGAAATAATTCTGCGGGTTCAGGTTTTTGACATACTGGATGTTGAACAGGTCAAACCGCACGTTGTGAAACCGCTTCGGATTCCAGATGTATGTCAGCGAACTTGTAAAATTTTCTTTATCAAGTCCGATATTGCGTTGCTTTGCATATCCCAGATTGAAACTCGTTGACGGGATCATGTTTTTCGGAATGATCTTCTCGGTTTCGAACGGAGCAAAAATCCGCGGAAAGGTCAGCTTCATATCGCCACCGTATTCCGAAACATTGAAGAATGTATTGTTTGGATTAGCAAAATCATTCGACGCGCCTATATTTCCACGTGCCGAAATCTCAAGTGTTTCAGCGCCATTGAAAATATTCCGGATTGCGACCGAAGTTGTCGCAGCGATTCCGAAGTCCTGGATATTCGAATGCGTGACATCAAGGCTTGCGCCGAAACTCCATTTTTTGCGGGGCATCAGATAAATATCGGCGATAAGTGACTGCATGGTACTGTCGCGGGGATCAACCGTATATTGAATCGACGGATAATTAAAAACTTTGAGGTTACTCAGGTAACGTGACGTTAGCGTTGTCCGAAAATCGGCAAACAATGCGCCCTTGGTAATGAATACCGCATCGGTCAATGCCTTTGGGCGATATTTCAACTTTGTAGAACTATACAGATTGAAATTATTGTACGTCACACTGTCCTGAATCAGGGTATTTGCTTTCGCCGATGGGCTATCGGTGTAAATATTGACTTCGCTTATCCGAAACTGCCGGAAAGGCATCGTTTTGGTCGTATCACCGTCGCGGTACGAATATTCACCAATGGCCATGTCGCTGTGCGCCTTATAATTGGTGTCGACCGTATCGATTACGAATTTGACATAATTTTGTTGAAAGTGAAAGATTCCGCGGTTTCGAAAGAGCGTGGTGACGCGATTCTTCTCCGCTTCAAAATCGGATGTTTTATAGCGTTTTCCAGATTTAAGGTGCGACTCAGAAATACGGTCCCGGAAAAGCGAATCGAGCACCGGCGAACTTATCGATTGTGTGATCGAATCCAAAATATACGGCTTACCGGTTGTAACGGCGTACTTTATCTGCGCTTTTTTATCACCAACCGAATCGACTGAATAGGTTGCCTTGGCGTTGAAATACCCATCGTTATAATAAAGTGCCCGTAGCCGGGCCAATGATTTTCGTGTACTTACCGTGTCGATTATTACGGGCGGCTCACCGGTTCGTTTTAAAAAATTATGGATTCCGTAAAACAGGAATGATTTCCCTTTGCGGTCGACCTGTTTTTTAGAAAGCAGTTTTGCCTGGCGTTTGTACTTCCGTGGATTTTTGATGAATTTCGCCTTGTAGCTTGAATCGGGATTCTTTGCCGCAAGATTGTACATATTTAGCCGAAGCCGATAACCCAAAATTGACGTATTGGGCTTTTGATGAAGCAGATTTAGGGTTTCATCGGTGTTTTCAGGTTCACCGTTTACTTCCACTTCATTTTTTGTCAGCAGCTTTTTGCCTTCCGGAACCCGTTTAACCGCGTCGCATGCCGATATAATTATCCCCATTAGAATAATTAGTGATATTTTTACGGACAGCTTTCTCAAGTTCGGGATATTTAAATCAAAAGTACATTTTTTCCATGGTTAGTAAAAACCAATCAAAGCTTATAACGGCATTGCAGCAAAAAAAATACAGGCAGGCAAACCAATTATTTTTTGCCGAGGGCGTCAAGGTAATCCGTGAGCTGCTCGACAGCAATTTCGTACTTGAACATCTGTATCAAACCGAGCCTGTTTTTAACGAAGGCGATAACGCGAAAATATCACTGATTACGAAAGCCGAACTCAAGAAAATCAGCGCACTGTCGACACCGAATAATTGTCTGGCCGTTTTCCGGATTCCAGAACAAAAACCGCTTGTTGCAAACGGACTTATGATGGCGCTCGACAATGTTCGTGATCCCGGCAACATGGGTACGATTTTACGGCTGTGCGATTGGTTTGGCGTAACGCAATTGATCTGCTCGGCAGAAACCGTCGACATTTACAATCCGAAAGTGGTGCAGGCAACCATGGGGTCGATTTCAAGGGTGAATGTGACGTATCTGGATTTGGAGGATTTTATCAAAAAATCGACACTCCCCGTTTTTGGAACTTTTATGGATGGGAACAATATCTATTCCGAAGACTTGCCACAAGAAGGAATCATCATTCTTGGCAATGAAGCAAACGGAATTTCGGAAAAAATTGAAAAACTGCTTACGAACCGGCTCACGATTCCGCGTTTTGGCGAGCTGCGACAGACCGAAAGCCTCAATGTGGCGATGGCGGCGGCGATTGTGCTGAGTGAGTTCAGGCGGAGGTAAGAGGAGTGAGGGAGAAGAAAGGTAAGGGATGAGGGATCAGGGAAAAGGGAATAGGGATAAGGGATAAGGGAAAAGGGATGAGGGATAAGGGATAAGGGAGAAGGGAAAAGGCCTTTATTTTAGTGGAAACTGAAATTGATCATTATCGCGCGGGTGCTCATTGTCCCGATGTTTCCTGTCCACGGACTGTTGGGATCGTTGTCGCGGATCAGTTCGTCTTTGAGTCCGAATACACCGCGGATTGAAGGCGAGAATTTGAAATATTCGAAATACAGATCGACCCCAAAACCGATTTCCCAGTTGGTGGTCCAGGGGTTCATCCGGAAACGTTGCTGCAGATTGTCGTCGGTAGTTTTTGAATTGCTTGAAAGGTTTAACGTTGTTGATGCGCCGCCCACAAGATACGGCCTCACGTTACCGGTTCGAAGTGATGAAAATTTCACCAGAAGCGGAAAGTGGATGTAGGTTGATTTAACTTCACGAAGCCTGTCGACTTCACTTTCAAAACCCGGAAACGTCAGGTTGCGCTGGGTATAAAAAAGTCCGGGTTCGAAGCGCAGATCAATGTGTTCATGAAGACGGAGGTTGCCTATTAATCCAACATTGAATCCGGTTGTTTTCTCGACAAGTATGTCCTCGGTGGGTACTTTGTAATCAAACTTAAAATCGTAAATATTAAATCCGAGGAAGTAGCCCCAATGTACGCGCTGCTTGTCGAAATTCTCCAAATTGATTAGTGGATCTTTTCTGAATTGCGCATGGCTGTTCAGCGATAGTAGGGCTATGGTGACGAAGACGAATTTTCTCATGTTACTTTTTCGAAGCGGAATAAATCGTTGCCACTCCAAATGTCTGCGGCATTGCTTTAACGTCTATAAACCCAACTTTTCGCAAAATATTGTTTAGTGCCTCACCATATGGGAATACGGATGCCGATTCCGATAGGTATCCATAGGCAGCATTGTCTTTTGAAAAGAATTTGCCGATTAGCGGAAGAATGTATTTGGTATAGAAGAAATAACCTTGTTTAAAAGGTGCTTTTGTAGGATTCGATGTTTCAAGAATCACAAATATACCGCCCGGTTTAAGCACGCGGAGAATTTCGGCAAGTCCTTTTTCAAGGTGTTCGAAGTTCCGGATTCCGAAAGCGACTGTAATTGCATCAAAAGAATTGTCGTCGAATGGCATGTCTTCCGAATCGGCGAGCATCATCTCGATTTTATCGGATAATTTTTTTTCCGCAATTTTATTTCTTCCCACTTCGAGCATCCCGGCAGATATGTCGAGGCCAACGATACGTTCGGCATTTGTTCTGGCCATCAATATCGCGAGGTCTCCGGTGCCTGTCGCAATATCGAGGATTTGCCTCGGATTTTTATCGGCTACAAGCTTTAGTACTTTTTTACGCCATTTTACGTCAATTCCAAACGAAATTACGCGGTTGAGCCCATCATAGTTTCCTGATATGGTATCAAACATCTGCGCAACCTGTTCTTTTTTGCCAAGCGATGAATCTTTATATGGAGTGACGTTCTTTGACATAATTGTTTTGTACAAATATAGTGTAAACAAGTATAAAATGTGTCTGTTTATCATATCCCCATTTTTGGGGATGTATGAAAATTACCTAATAAGTGGGATTGTGGGAAAAGTTTTTAATCGGCAATTTTACGCTATCAAAATGCAGATTATGATGGTACGAGCAATTAAGGCAGAATTTAAGTGGATTGTCCTTGCAATGGTGTTGACCGTTCTGGTAGCTGAAGTTTTGTTTGAATCTTTTGAAAACCAGGGATCTCGTAAAATGTTTGATGTGAGTTTTTTTGAAATAATCGTTTTTTTTGTCCTTAGTACCTTTGTGGTATTTGGTATTAAGGGCTTTTTTGAGAGGTTCTCTCAAAAATTTGCCAATGTCGTGATTCTCACCAGTGGAGTGATTCTGACAGTGGTTATTTTTATTTTAAGTTACCAGATACTAATCCAGCCATAGCCGGATATCTGCGCTTAAAAGCTATTACATCCCGATTCGTCGGGATGTTTTTTTATGTGGTTTTGCGAACGTAGGTTTCAAATGTAAAATCTACTTTGTGTTTTTCATCGGCCGGATGATACGATGTTTCGGTAAGTTGCCATTTCGCCATGTCAATATCAGGGAAAAAAGAATCGCCATCGAATTCGTCATGGATACGGGTAAGCTCGATTTTATCGGCGATATCAATCGAAAGTTTAAAGATTTCGCCACCTCCGATTATATATAAATCCTGATCTTTTGGCGAAATTTCAATTGCTGCCTCCAGGCTTTTCACCACAATGCATCCCGGCGGATTGTAATTTTGCTGACGCGAAATGACAACATGCGTACGGTTTGGCAATGGCTGTGGAAACCCCTCAAATGTTTTTCGGCCCATAATGATATGATGACCGGTTGTGAGTTGCTTGAACCGTTTGAAATCGTCGGGAAGATGCCAGACCAGTTGGTTGTCTTTGCCCAGGACATTGTTCTCCGATGCTGCTGCTATGAGGATTACCATGATTCGTTTTGTGCCAAAGATTAAAAAATTGTGTTTTGTTGATCAAATTACCATCCGGTGATTGCATCCGTTGGGCGAACATAAACTTTTGCAGGCATTTGGGTATTCCCTTTTACAGCCTGAAATGGATCGGGTTCGTATGGGCGCCCATAGTTTTTTGCTCCAAATGTGTATGGAAGTGCAAAGGTAGATCGTACTGCCACTCCTCTAAGTCGCTGAGGGCGCCACGGACTGGTTTGTTGCAGCAGTCGGATCAATTCCTCTTCGTTTTTTATTCCGACTCCTTTTGGAAAATGGATACCTGCAATTTGCCCTTCTACATCGATTCTAAAAATAATGTTGGTTCCGACCGTGATAGACCGATTTGCGAATTTTAGATTTTTTTTGATGATTTCCTGTAAGGCAACCCCTCCGCCTTGAGGCTCACATTCTTGACGCAACGTTGTGTATTCATGCTTTACGTCACCATAGGTGGTGCTAACGCCATTTACCAATTTGCCTTGTGCATACGACTCTTTAAAGAGTGCTTTCAGCGACCTGATGCTGCCGTTCCAGATACTGTCGCGGAGTCCGTTTTTAAGTTGACCGCTCAATTTCACATCGCCTTCATCTACCGCATAAAATCCGTTTCCATTGATGACCTGATGCACATTGTTTTTGTCCCAGTAGTTATGAATCTGCAGTTTGTCGATAATGGTACTATCGGCGTTACTTGGAAGATACATCCCTTCAAGTTTTACCCTTCCATCCTCGTACCATTCCTGGTAAATGCCAGTTGGCTCACCATTGAAATATCTGTTGATTTTCGGATGGCCATTTTTATAGTAATAGGTAAACTCACCGATTTTTTTCCGGGAAAAAGCGTCGGATATTGTGCCAATCGAATACGGTTCGCCTGTACGATAAAATTCGGTTACGGTATGCGGACCTTGCTTCGAGTAAAAATTTTTTATTACGCGTATGTAATGATAATCGGGTGACGTTGTAGCCACAAAATTTGAATCGAGGTAAAAATAGGGGTCAGGCCGCTGAGCGAAAGAATTTAGCGAAAGAAACAGGCTGCATATTGCGAAGAGTACTATTCTCATGAAATTATATAAAGATGAAGAAAATGATTGAATTCAATTAAACCGCGACTATGCCTTTAATATGCGGATGCGGTTCGTAACCTTCAAGCGTGAAATCTTCAAACTTAAAATCGAAAATGTTTTTGATCTCAGGATTAAGTACCATTTTAGGCAGCGGTTTCAAATCGCGCGAAAGCTGCAGTTCCAGTTGTTCGATATGGTTGTTGTAGATGTGCGCATCGCCAAACGTGTGAATGAAATCGCCCGGCTGCAAGTCGCAAACCTGCGCAATCATCATCGTCAGTAATGCATACGAAGCGATGTTGAAAGGTACACCCAAAAAGATATCGGCGCTGCGTTGGTACAGCTGGCACGACAGTTTGCCATCGGCAACGTAAAACTGAAAAAACGCATGGCATGGAGGAAGCGCGACTTTTCCATTTGCGACATTTTCGGCAAAAGATTTCGAAGTATCGGGCAACACCGACGGGTTCCAGGCAGAAACCAGCAAACGCCGGCTGTTCGGATTCGTCTTGATCATTTCGATGACTTCCGAGATCTGGTCGATCTGTTCGCTGTTCCAATTGCGCCATTGATGTCCGTACACCGGTCCGAGTTCACCGTTTTCGTCTGCCCATTCGTCCCAGATCCGAACTCCGTTTTCGTTAAGGTAACCAATGTTTGTCTCGCCTTTCAAAAACCACAACAATTCATATACAATTGATTTCAAGTGCAATTTTTTGGTGGTCACCATCGGAAAACCTTCGCTGAGGTCAAATCGCATTTGGTATCCAAAAACACTGATGGTCCCGGTGCCGGTGCGGTCGCCTTTTTGGGTTCCGTTGGAA
>JAEYZX010000139.1 GCA_023427845.1 Bacteroidota bacterium | reverse complement strand
AGCGCATAGCCGAAAAAACACGAAGCGGGAAACGCATGCGGTTTTCGATGCTGCCACCGAATTCATCCGTACGGATATTGGTTAGTGGTGAAAGGAACGATGCCAATAGAAATCCATGGTGCGCCTGAAGTTCAATCATATCAAATCCTGCTGCATCGGCATTTTTGGCTGCAGCAGCAAATTGCGAGGTGATTTCATCCATATCTTCCTGCGTCATCTCGCGCGGGATTTTATTATGCGGCGCAAATGGTAGCGGTGATGCCGATATCAGTTCCCATCCGTTTTCATCCAACGGGATATTACTTCCGACCGACGGAATATTTATCGCGCCTTTTCGTCCCGAATGTCCAAGCTGGATTCCAATTTTCGTTTTTGTGTTTTTATGGATAAAATCGGTTAGTCGTTTCCATGCAATTGTTTGTTCCTCAGAAAATATGCAGGCATCACCTAATGTAATCCGACCAGTTGGCGATATACTTGTCATTTCGGTAATTATGAGTCCGACACCTTGTGTGGCCCGCGATCCATAATGCACCAAATGCCAATCGGAAACGAGACCGTTCTCGGCCGAATATTGTCCCATGGGCGACATCACGATCCGATTCTTCAACGTCATTTCGCGTAGGCTGAAAGGTGTAAATGCTGCCGGAACATCGACTTTAAAATTGCCAATGCTGCAGTTAAATTCGGATAGTACTTTTTGCGTAAATTTTTGATCGCGGAGCGCAAGGTTTTCGAACGTCACTTTTTTTGCGCGCGTCATCACACCGAAAGCAAACCGCATGAAATCGTGTTTCATGTGGCGATCCATGTTTTCAAACCAGTCGAGTGATACATTTGCCGCATGCTGAATCATTTCGACGCGGTTGCGGCGCAGCTTTTCATAGTTTGCGAATGCTTTTTCTTTGTCGGCGCCATATTCCGCTATGCTGTCGGCAAGCGCGATCGCGCATTCCATTGCCAATTTGGTTCCCGAACCGATTGAATAATGTGCCGTCGCCTTTGCGTCACCAAGAAGTACAATGTTGTCATGGTGCCACTTCTCGTTTGTGATTGTTGGGAATTGCCGCCAATGCGATTTGTTTGATATCAATTCGTGGCCGTCAAGCTCTTTGTTGAAAATGTGTTGGATTTTATCGATCGTATCGGCTTCATTCTCTGTTTCGAATCCGCCGTTTTCCCAGGTTTCGGGCGTGCATTCAAAAATCATCGTGCTCATGCCTTGCTGATATTGGTACGAATGAGCAACGAAAGTGCCGTATGGAGTGGATCGGAAAAAATAGGTAAACGCATCAAGCGGTTTCGTGGTTCCGAGCCAGACGAATTTATTGCGTTGCATTTTGATTTTCGTGCCAAATTCGGCTGCGTATTTTTCGCGGATCTGACTGTTGATACCATCACAGGCGATGATGTAATCGGAATCGGCGAATTGTGACAAATCGTTGATGTTGGATTCAAAATGAAGGTTGACGCCTTCCTCAGTACAGCGTTGCTGCAAAAGCTGGAGAAGTGTTTTCCGGGAGCAGCCGCAGAAACCGTTTCCTGTGATTCGCACGATGTCGCCATCACGCGCCACATCCAAATCGTCCCAATAGGCGAATTCGCTTCTGATGAGTTCGTATGATTTTGGGTCGCGCGTCAGGAATTCGCTCAGTGTTTCATCGGAGAATACAACGCCAAAACCGAATGCGTCGTCGGCCCTGTTTCGTTCATACAAATTGATCTCACACGTTGGAACCGCCTTTTTAAGCAGGATTGAAAAGTAAAGTCCGCCCGGACCACCACCTATAACTGTTATTTTCATTTTATGCTTGCTTTGCAGTAGGGATAGCAGCGGAAATCCTTTTTTGAACTAATTTCTTAATAGAATCTGCATGACAAAAAAGATTGCAGCGCATAGCCCGACCGGCTTTTTTTGCCGGGACTGCCCAAATTATTTAACTTCTTTTAATTGAAAATATATTTCCCAACGTCGAATAGTTTGAACCGGCCAACCGTGCGACCGGACGATACGTTTCGAGGTTGATTTTATAATTGTCGAGTAGCACCAGCTCGTCTACATGCATCATCACGATTTTGCCGACAAGCATTGTGGCACCGCCGTTTTTATGGCCTTCGAGTGAATAATGGTGCACGAGTTCGCATTCAAATGTAATCGGACTTTCGGCAACGCGCATCGGTTTGACTTTATGCGATGCGATGGGAGTGAGGCCGGCGAATTCGAACTCATCTTCATCGGACGGAAGTACCGCCGAGGTCCTGTTCATGCGCTCTACCGTATCTTCGGTAACCATGTTTACGACGAACTGCCTGTTGGCCAAAACGTTATTGAGCGTGTCCTTGTTTGCATTGTTTCCGCGTGTGGTTGAAAACATCACGTGCGGTGGGTCGTCCCCAATTGCGTTGAAGTACGAAAACGGAGCCAGATTGTTGATTCCGTCTTCGCTGATACTTGAAATCCATCCGATAGGCCGCGGAATCACGGCTCCGGTCAGGAGTTTATAGATTGCCGATGGTTCAAGATTTTCAGGATCAAAATGCATTTTGTTGTTTTTTACAAATAAAATGAAAAAATTAAGAAAATGGGAAGCAAATAGAATGAAAAGCTTATCTAAAATTACGGGTTGGCATTATATAGTGTGATTGACACAAATTCAATCGTAATCGCTAAATTTGTGAACGTCCCTAAATAAAATTATTTTTCAATGAGCTACAAAATCAACAATCTCGAGCACTATTTCAAGCAATATAAAAAGTCGATACGCAATCCCGAGAAATTCTGGGGAAAAATCGCCGAAGAAAATTTCACATGGTACCAAATGTGGGACAAGGTTGTTGAGGCCGACATGGAGGCCGCCGAGGTCAAATGGTTCGTGGATGCCAAAGTCAACATCGTAAAGAATTGCATCGACAGGCATCTTGCGACACGGGGCGATAAAACCGCGATAATCTTTGAACCGAATGACCCGGCAGAAGATCCGCAGCAGATTACCTACAACGAACTTTATTCGCGCGTGAACAAGATGGCGAATGTACTTTTGGATTTCGGAATCAAAAAAGGCGACCGCGTTTGCATCTACCTGCCGATGATTCCCGAACTTGCGGTTGCGATTTTGGCGTGCGCGCGGATCGGCGCAGTACATTCTGTGATTTTTGCCGGATTTTCATCATCGGCAATTTCAAGCCGAATCAACGATTCCGATTGTAAACTGGTAATAACTTCCGACGGGGGTTATCGGGGCAATAAGACAATCGAACTCAAGCCGGTAGTTGATGAAGCATTAAAAAGTTGTGAAACCGTAGCCTCGGTTCTGGTGGTAAAACGCACAAATGCAGAAATTGCAATGCAATCCGGCCGCGATCATTGGCTGGATCCGTTATTGGACAAAGCTTCCGATAATAATGTAGCTGCAATCATGGATGCCGAAGATCCGCTTTTCATACTTTATACCTCGGGCTCAACCGGTAAGCCAAAAGGAATGGTCCACACGATTGCCGGTTATATGGTATACACCGCGTATACATTCAGGAATGTTTTTGCGTATAAGCAGGATGATGTGTACTGGTGCACGGCCGATATCGGCTGGATTACCGGACATTCGTACATTTTGTACGGACCACTTTTAAATGGTGCGACTTCAATTATATTCGAAGGCGTACCGTCGTATCCCGATTTCAGTCGGTTTTGGGAAGTCATTGAAAAGCATAAAGTAACCCAATTTTATACTGCGCCTACGGCCATCCGCTCGCTTGCAAAAGAAAGCGTCGATTTTGTGCAGCGTTTTCCGATGGAATCACTTAAAGTAATCGGGTCGGTCGGCGAACCGATAAACGAGGAAGCCTGGCATTGGTACAACGACCATGTAGGTGGAAAGCGCTGTCCGCTTGTCGATACGTGGTGGCAGACCGAGACCGGCGGAATCATGATTTCGCCACTGCCGTTCGTAACACCTACCAAACCTACTTATGCAACATTGCCCTTGCCCGGAATCTGGCCGGTGCTGATGGACGATAAACGAAACGAGATCGAAGGCAATCAGGTCGTGGGGAGTTTGTGCATCAAGGCGCCATGGCCGGGAATGGCACGAACGATCTGGGGCGATCATCAGCGGTTTAAAGACACGTATTTCAAAGCGTTTCCGGGGAAATATTTCACAGGTGACGGGGCACTTCGCGACGAAGTGGGTTACTATAGGATTACCGGCCGGGTTGACGACGTCGTGATTGTATCGGGCCACAATCTCGGAACCGCTCCAATTGAAGACGCAATAAACGAACATCCGGCGGTTGCAGAAAGTGCGATAGTGGGATTCCCGCACGATATCAAGGGAAATGCGTTATACGGATACATCATCCTGAAAGATACGGGCGAGAGCCGCGACAGGCATAATCTTGCACAGGAAATCAACAGAATGGTTTCCGAGCAGATCGGGCCAATTGCCAAACTCGACAAAATACAGTTCGTCTCGGGATTGCCAAAGACACGCTCCGGAAAAATCATGCGCAGAATATTGCGGAAGATTGCCGAAGGTGATTTTTCGAATTTTGGAGATACATCCACGCTGCTTAATCCTGAGATTGTCGACGAAATCAAGGACGGGAAGGTCTAATAAGTTTAAACCGGCCACGAATTCACGAATAATTTCCGGAAGATCATTCTAATTGTATAATGATTATCGGTAGTCCTGCAATTTCCATTGTAAGGTATTGCTTAAATTCGTTGCAGATGGATTCGAAAAACGTAATTATTGTCGGCGGCGGAATTGCAGGCTTAACGGCCGCGATTCACTTATCGCGTTTGGGGCGCACGGTTACGGTTATCGAAAGGCATGCGTATCCACGGCATAAAGTCTGCGGCGAATACCTATCAAATGAAGTGCTTCCTTATCTGCATTCGATTGGGATTGAAGTTCGCGGTTTGTTTCCCACCGCTATTACGCGCACTCAAATATCGACGGCCGACGGGAAAACCGTCGATAGCAAACTTCCTCTTGGCGGATTTGGTGTTAGCCGGTACGCATTTGATAATCTTCTTTATCAGCAAGCGATCGAGAATGGCTGTACCGTGATTTTTGAAACGGTTTCCGATATTACGTTCAGCGACGAAAATTTTTCAGTTGCACTTTCCGATGGAAAAATACTGAATGCGTCGGTTGTGCTGGGCGCATTCGGCAAACGTTCAAATGTCGATGTGAAGCTGAATCGGGAATTCGTCGGTAAAAAATCGCCATGGTTAGCGGTGAAAGCCCATTATTCGGGTAATTTTCCGGCGGATCTGGTGGCGTTGCACAACTTCGAAGGCGGATACTGCGGTGTTTCAAAAGTGGAGAACGATAAAATCAATATTTGCTATCTGGCAGATTTTGATTCGTTTAAAAAGTACAAAAACATAGCAGAATATGAGCATCAGATCGTTTGCGGCAATCCAAATTTGAAAAGGATTTTTTCGGAAAGCGAGATGTTGTTCGACAAACCACTTACAATCAGCCAGATTTCCTTTTCCCCTAAACTTCCGGTTGAAAATCATATTCTGATGATCGGCGATACAGCCGGACTAATCAATCCGCTTTGCGGAAACGGCATGGCAATCGCGATCCATAGTGCGAAAATTGCTTCTGAACTGGTTGATCAATTTATATCAGGATCACTATCAAGAGGCGATCTCGGGCATAGGTTTACACAGCAGTGGAATTTAAACTTCAAAAACAGAATGAAGTTTGGACGTCTTTTAGCCGAAACACTGCAGCATCGCAATCTTTCAAATTTGGTCGTAAATGCATTGACGGCGTTTCCATCACTGTTGCCAAAGATCATTCGCCAAACGCATGGCGAGGCAATTTTACTTTCCAAATAATGGCGATCGATACGCAACATCGCACTACGGCATCGGAAACGATGGACGATTTCACGATGGAAGGGGAAGTCCTTCGCGATGCGCTCGACAAGATTGCATCGATCAATCGGTTACTGGGAGGCAATAAATTAACGCTGAACGGCGTGCGAAAACTTCTCGAGAGAAATTCTAAGTCAGACAGTATAACCATCGTTGATGTGGGTTGCGGCAATGGCGATATGCTTCGGGCACTTGCCGAGTATGGAAAGCGGCACGGCTGGACGTTCAGGCTTATCGGGATTGATGCAAATGAATTCACCATCAAACATGCCCGAAAATTGTCGGCGCAGTATTCCAATATTGAGTTTCGCACCGAAAATATATTCGAGACGGATTTTACCGAAATAAATTGCGATATTGTAGTATGTACGCTCACGTTGCATCATTTTACCGATGATGAGATTCTGCAATTGATTCGAAAATTTCACGACACTGTCAAGGTTGGGATTGTAATAAACGATTTGCACCGCAGTAAAATAGCATATCGGCTTTTTCAAATCGTTTGTACGGTTTTTCGATTGAATAAAATGTCCCGGGAAGACGGCCTGGTGTCGATTTTACGCGGATTCAAAAAAGACGAACTCGTAGCGTATTGTAAAAAATTAAATCTCAAAAAGTACAGCATTCGATGGAAATGGGCTTTCCGATTCGAATGGATAATTTCAAAAATATGAGTGTCAGGATAAAAACGGTTGCAAAACAATTGCCAAAATATTCGCGGACTACCGCAGAAATATTGCCATTTCTCGATGTTTGGCTCGAAGGCCGGGACGATCGGTTCATTCGCAAAGTCAAAAAGATATTTGAGGGCGCAGCTGTCGACAAACGCTATTCGATCATGGAACCTGCCGAAGTCTTTACAGCAACATCATTTGAAGAAAAAAATGACATTTATATCCGTGAGGTGATCGATTTGGGTGAAAAGGTACTGCAAAATGCCTTGAAAAAAGCAGGATGGCGGCCGGAGCAACTCGATTATATAATTACCGTAAGCTGCACCGGAATCATGATACCGTCGCTCGATGCATACCTGGTGAATCGATTGCAGTTGCGTCAGGACATTGTGCGGCTTCCGGTCACGGAAATGGGATGTGCGGCGGGAATATCGGGAATCATTTACGCGCGAAATTTCCTAAAAGCAAATCCAGGCAAACGCGCAGCAGTAATCGCGGTTGAGAGTCCGACTGCCACATTCCAATTACACGATTATTCAATGGCAAACATCGTCAGTGCGGCAATTTTCGGAGATGGTGCGGCTTGTGCGTTATTATCATCGAATGAGGGCGATGACGGCCCCGAAATCCTTGCCGACGGGATGTATCATTTTTACGAAAATGAACACATGATGGGATTCAAGCTCACGAATTCAGGCTTACAGATGGTGCTCGACATCGAGGTGCCCAACGTAATTGCAGAGCACTTCCCAAATATCATCAATCCGTTTTTGGAACAACACCGGCTTTCGATCGCCGATATCGATCACCTTATTTTTCATCCCGGTGGGAAGAAAATCATCACGACAGTCGAGGATATTTTTAAAGACCTTGATAAAAATATAAATGCTACAAAAGAAGTGTTGCGACAGTACGGAAATATGTCCAGTGCAACGGTGCTCTATGTTTTGGAGCAAATTATGGATACAAACCCGCGGAGAGGCGAAAAAGGTTTAATGTTGAGTTTTGGCCCGGGATTTTCCGCCCAACGTGTTTTACTGGAGTTTTAGAATGGAAAAAAATGAAATCATAACGCGGCTTCCTTATTCAGCGCCTTTCCTGTTTGTTGACGACATCATTGAAATTGATGAAAACGGTGTTGTGGGATCGTACACTTTTAGACACGATTCCGATTTTTATCGCGGTCATTTTAAAGACAATCCCGTAACTCCGGGCGTAATCCTAACAGAAGCCATGGCACAGATCGGTGTTGTATGTTTGGGAATATATTTATTAAAGGATGAGATTAGCGAAAAAACGGTAATTGCCTTATCCTCAACTGAAATAGAATTCTTAAAACCAGTCTATCCAAATGAAAAAATTGTGGTGAAATCAAGGAAAATATATTTTCGTTTTGGAAAATTAAAATGTGAGGTTTCAATGTTCGACGAGCACGGAGATGTAGTTTGCAACGGAACAATCGCCGGAATAATCAAAAGCTGATGGAAAAACGAGTTGTCATAACCGGACTTGGAGTTGTTGCGCCAAATGGAGTAGGATTGGATGCATTTTTATCAGCAATCAAAAGCGGAAAATCCGGGATAAAGTTTGATCAGCAACTCGCGGACCTGCAGTTTTCGTGTCAGATTTCTGCAAAACCTGAAATTTCAGAAGAGCAAAAGGCAATCTATTTTTCAGAACTCGAATTGCGAAACTTCAACGCATCCGGAATTTTATATGGCGTGATTGCAGGAACCGATGCATGGATCGATGCAGGGCTGCCTTTCAACGAATCTACTGAACCCGATTGGGACAGCGGGACAATATTTGGCACGGGAACTTCGGGAATCGATAAATTCCGCGAAAGCATCTACAAAATCGACGATTGCCAAACACGCCGGCTCGGAAGCACTGCCGTCGCACAAACGATGAACAGTGGAATCAGTGCGTATTTAGCCGGCAAACTCGGACTTGGAAATCAAGTCACAACGAATTCATCTGCCTGTACAACCGGAACCGAAAGCATTTTAATGGCATACGACCGAATCAAATCAGGTAAAGCGAAGCGGATGATTGCGGGAAGCACGAGCGATTCAGGTCCGTATATTTGGGGCGGATTCGATGCGATGCGCGTCTGTACTTTCAAACACAACGAATCACCCGAAAAGGGTTCACGGCCAATGAGTGCTTCCGCGTCGGGGTTTGTTCCAGGCAGCGGTGCCGGTGCGTTGCTGCTTGAAGATCTGGATAGTGCGCTCGAACGTGGCGCACGGATTTACGGCGAGGTTTTGGGCGGAAATGTGAATTCCGGCGGACAACGCGGCGAGGGAACAATGACTGCGCCAAATTCGGTTGCCGTACAAAAGTGCATCCGCCACGCATTGGTAGACGCCAAAGTATCGCCCTACGATGTAGACGCAATCAATGGACATCTGACCGCTACGACAAAGGACTGTCTTGAAATCCAAAATTGGGTCGCAGCACTCGGGCGGAGTGGCGATAATTTTCCGTATATTAATTCACTCAAATCGACTGTCGGTCATTGCTTGTCGGCTGCGGGAAGCATCGAAAGTGTCGCAGCCGTTTTGCAGTTGTATCACGGATTCATATTTCCGAATACGAATTGCGAGGATTTACATCCTGATATCGCAGCAATTATCGATGAATCGGTCGTACCACGTGAACTTGTCCGGAAAGAGCTGCGAATCCTTGCAAAAGCTAGTTTTGGGTTTGGCGACGTAAATGGCTGTGTGATTTTTAAAAAATTTGAACAATGAATAGGGAAGAGGTACTTGAACAACTGAAAACGATAGTGAAACCATACATAAAGGATGAGTCGGCTTATGAAAATATTTCAGAAGATACCGATTTCATAGCTGATTTGAAAATCAATTCGGCGAATCTGGTCGATGTCATTCTCGATGTGGAAGAAGCGTTCGATATCGTTATTGATAATGACGCAATGCAGCAGATGCTCGACGTTCGATCAACGCTTGCAATAGTGCAGACGAAACTCGCAGAAAAATGATTGGTAACGACGTAGTAGATCTTGCGCTTGCACGCACCGAAAGCAACTGGCGCCGCGAAGGATTCGTGCAAAAAATTTTTACAGCCCATGAACAGCAACTGATATCCACGGCAAAAGACACCGCTTGTGCAATCTGGGATTTGTGGAGCCGAAAGGAAGCGGTATATAAAATTTTGAACCGCGAAACCGGAATCAGGCGGTTCATCCCGCTGAAGCTGGAATGTGATAATCTGAATTCCGATTCAAAGGTCTCCTATGATGATAAAACCTTCTATACAATTACAGAAATCACATCCGAATACATCCATACCGTTGCGGTAACCAAGCCAGATGATTTCGATCGGATTTACTTTATACCGGAAGAAACAAAGCTGTCGATGACTGGCTCACTGCCATTTGTAGGCGACAATGATGGAGGATTGAAACCGGTTTCGGTTAGCCATCACGGGCGGTTCCACTTTATTGTAGGCCTTGCTACTTAATTCCCAACCTGGCTTTTAATTTCAGAAACAGCAATGCCATCGTATACGCATCGTCAATTCCCGCGATACGCTCAGTTTCAGGAAGTTTGTAATGTTTCGATAACTCTTCGAGTGAAAATGGCTTGTCGGGAATGTCGTTCAGCTTGCGGTGCATGATTTCTATGTCGAGCGCCTCGTTTTTCAATCGGCCGCAGTCGAGCCTGTCAAGTGCAGCATTTATCAAATCAACATCATGATGTATCCGATGTCCGACCAATACAGCGTTTCCGATATAATCGATCAAATTTTCGATTGCCTGTGGCTCGGCCATTTTAGGAAGTTTGCTTTCAATTAAGAATTCATTCGAAAGCTCGTTTTCATGAAGGTATTTGTATTGTAGCAATACCGCTTCAAAATTGTCGCCAACTAAAATGGTATTGTCAATTACTCCGAGCGCACCAAATGAAAAAATAACATCTTTTTCCGGATGATGTCCTGAGGTTTCGGTACAAAGCACGACGAATCTCTTCGGACGCGACTCGAATTTCACCAGGTAATTTTTCCAGAATTCAGGGTATTCCTTGTTTATATTTTTTATCCAGTCGAACATGCTATGAAAAATGGGTAAGTTTAAA
The DNA here is from genome assembly GCA_023427845.1 of Bacteroidota bacterium. Classification (GTDB taxonomy): domain Bacteria; phylum Bacteroidota; class Bacteroidia; order Flavobacteriales; family Flavobacteriaceae; genus Flavobacterium. The sequence goes on along the minus strand of JAEYZX010000139.1, from coordinate 4,636 downwards.
ATTGTCCTTGATCAGTTCTTCAAGATCCTTCATCGGTTCAAGCGCGTTTTTTAATTTCTCCCTGTCGATTTTTGACATTTCCGCAATATTGACAAATTGTCCGTCGCTGTCATTCTGCAGTCCTTCGATGGTCCGGAATTTGGCAAGTGTCAGAAAAGCCTCGGCACAATTCAGGTAAATCTCCGAATGCCTCGGATCAACGATCGCAAGCTGTTTAAATCGCATGTACGTATTGTTTATTCCGCGGATATTGTGACTCAGCACCAGCATCCTCGCACCATCGATCAGCGGCATCAAAGCGCGCGTCTTGATATCGAATTTATCTTTGTGTTCGCCTTCCTCCTCAACATTGAATTTTTTGAAGAAACTCAGCGGAGCGGGCTTTCGCAGTGCATCATTGCCTAAATAATCGAAGAACAACGAATTTTTCTTGATGTTCCTGAAAATTGCTTCAGTAATTTCCTCCTCGATTTTCAGCTCGCCAAACGCCAGTTCATAATCAAAGAAAATGCTGCTGATTTCGTTGCTTCGTTCACCTGGAGCATTCATCCAGCTTCCGTATTGTTTAATCCACTCAGTCAGCGACTTACACCAAAGCATATTACTTGCCATGTGGCCATGCGGACAATAAGGATATCCCGTTTTTTCGATTATTGCAGTAGTGCGTTTTGCCAACTTGATAAAATAGTCTTTGACGTCCCGGTACTTTTCAGCACTGACATTTTCAAAAACGAGTATCGAATCCTGATCGGTCAGCAGCAATTGTTCTTTTCGTCCCTGGCTGCCGATGCACAACCACGCAAAACGGGCAGGAGGGGAGCCAAGATCCAAAATCGCCAATTCAACACTGCGACGTATCAGCGCAAGATTGATTTCACTGACGATATTGTTGATGTGCGATAGCGGAATGTTCTTCACGATGGAGGTACGAACCAGTTCCGACAGCTTTTCGCGAACATGCCGCAGGTCTTTTGCATTGTGCGACCGTTTTATTTCCTTTATCAAAATCCCCGGGTTGCTGGATTGCGCTACAATGAGATCGTACTGCGAAATGATTCCCTTTATTTCTGATCTGTCAGATCCATCAGCGGTAACGCACAAATGGCTGACGTTGTTTTTCAGCAAAAGTAATTGCGCCTCGGCAAGAGATACGTTTTCAGGCACTGTAATAACAGGCGCCGACATGACTTTTTCGGCCGCAATCGTTATCGGGAACCTTCCGGTTACAATTTTGGAACGGAGGTCGGTGTCGGTAATGATTCCAACGGGAAAGTTGTTCTCGGCAATCAGCACACTGTCGGTCAGGTTGTCGGTCATCAGTTGCGCCACATCTCGCGCAAGCGCTGCCGACGAAGCCCGAAGCGGTTTTTTATTATAAGAAAGCGATTGAAAATATTGGATTTCCGCCTGTTGATCGGTGTAGACATTGTCGAGAAGAAGCTTGCTTCCTTTGATGTTTTCGTACGGATTTCGTGTATTTGTCGCAAAACTTTCCAACAGGAAGTTCAACACCTCGGTATTTTGTGCGACGAACGGCCTAAAAGTCGCAATCGGAATAGCATAAAGAATGCATTCTTCCCGTGCTTTTGCCGTCATCATATAATTGTTTTTTGCAAAAAAGGGGCGGAGTCCGAAAATATCACCGCTGACGCATTTGTTCAGTAACGTTTCTTCAGCATCTGAAACAACCGACAGGTTAATTACACCTGAGGCCACAACATAAAAACTTTCATGCAACGGATCATCGACGCGGAACAAGGCCTTATGCTTTTCGATGTGTACGACCCGGATATCGGTTGCAATCCTGACCAGGTCTTCATGCGCCAGGGAATTGAATGGACGATAGTTTTTTAGGAAATCGGCAAGCCTTTCGGCGATACTGTTTTTCATGGTTATGATAAAGTTTAAAAGTAGAAAATTTAAACGGTTTTTAGAAGCACACCGGTTGCAAAAAGCACCGAATTATCCACAAAATTTCAACACGAGTGCACGTGAACACGCGAGGTCTAAAACGCACGAAATTGGAGTTGGCGGGTCGGAGATCCGGCTACTAAAATCCTGTTAAACTGCAATACGTTCAGTCAATTCATTTGTAAATTTATTAGATAAACCAATGGCGTTATGGCATTTATAGATTACTATAAAATTCTGGGTCTTGACAAATCGGCATCGACCGACGACATTAAAAAAGCCTATCGCAAACTTGCGAGGAAATTCCACCCGGATTTAAATCCGAATGACAAGGAAGCACAAAAGAAATTTCAACAAATAAACGAAGCAAACGAGGTGCTCAGCAATCCTGAAAACCGTAAAAAATATGACGCATACGGCGAAAACTGGCAGCATGCCGAACAGTACGAGCAGGCAAGAAAGACACAGCAAACAAGGGGGGCAGCCGATTTTGGCGACTTTACGTATAGCGGCTCGGACGGCGATGATTTTTCGGATTTCTTTTCGTCGATGTTCGGTAATCGGACCCGCGGTGGACGACAGGCGAAGTACAAAGGTCATGATTATACATCGGAACTGCATTTGTCTTTGACCGATGCAATGAAGACGCATCAACATACCTTGTCGGTCAACGGCAAAAACATCCGCATCACGGTACCGGCCGGAGTTGCAAACGGACAGGTCATAAAACTTAAAGGTTATGGTGCTCCCGGTGCTAACGGCGGACCGAACGGCGATTTGTTCATTACGTTCATAGTTGATGATTTGCCTGGTTACAAACGATTAAACGACGACTTGTATAAAAATGTGTCGGTTGATTTATATACGGCGGTACTCGGCGGTGAAGTGACGGTCGACACGCCGTCGGGAAAAGTGAAATTAAAAGTTGCTCCGGGAACGCAGCACGGCACAAAGGTCAGGCTCAGGAATAAAGGAATGCCAAAATATAAAAAAGAGGGCGACTACGGCGATTTGATCCTATCCTATAATGTGGAAATTCCCCGTAACCTGAACGAAAAACAAAAAGAATTATTCAGGCAGCTGCAGGCTGCGACCTAAATACGAAATGCTATGCCACAAAATCTGATACCGATAAACGAATATTGCCTGTACTACAAGATCGAGCCATCGTTTGTAGAAATATTGGAAGACACAGGAATCATCGAGCTTGCTTCCGACGGAGAACTCAAATACATTCAGGAAGAACAGTTGGGCGAACTTGAGCGTTATCGCCTGCTGCACTTTGAGCTCAATATAAATATTGAAGGGATCGATGCAATTCGGCATCTGCTTCAGAAACAGGAAAAACTGCTTCGTGAAATCGACACCCTTCGATCGATGCTGCGGATATATGAATAAAAAAAGGGACACCGTTAAGTGTCCCTTCATTCAAGCTTCTATTTGTTACTTTCTGAAAACCCATTCAACCGATCCATTGGTGTAGATCGCACCGCCTGAATCATCACGGTCAGGGTATTGTGAAAATAGTCCTGCCTGAGTATAGGAAATCTCGTTTCCTACTTTTGTCAGCATCAGCACAACATCCTCCTCATTGTTGTTTTCGTAGGTGGCCGTAATTACAGCATTGCTGCCGCTTCCGGATTCCACAGTGTAAGTACCTTCGAATGTACTTTCGGCACATGTTGCATTTCCATTGGTTTCATCCACAAGGATGTAATTGTTATGGAATGTGAAGGTTTGGTCAGAGCGCAGGATGATTTTAGCACCATCATAACAATTCGATTCTTCCTTCTGATTGATGTGCTCAGTTCCGTCTTCATCAAAATCGGTTGCCGCCTGAGTGTTGACTTCAACCAGGTTGTACGTTCCGGCAATTCGGTTTTGATTTGTGTCATCATCATCTTCACATGAAGTAAATCCGAAACCTGCAATCGCAAGTGCGCATAATAAAACTTTAATCTTTTTCATTGTGTGGTAATTTTAGGGTTTAAATTATTGTCGTCAAAATCACAGAAATCCTTGATTATTGACGTGTACAAAGCTAAACTGTAAGATAAATCTCGTGTTATACGATTTTCGCAAAGGGTTGCAAAATTTGCACGTATCGTGACTATACCAAAATAACCTTGGCATCTCCGAGGGCGTAATGGATCGAATCAAAAAGACTAATTTTGCAGTGAAATACATCGCGTGATTACACGTTAGATAGTCATGAACAACCCCGAATACGCAATAGTAGACATTGAAACCACAGGCGGAAACGCCAGCGGCAGCCGTATAACCGAGATTGCGATAATACTGCACGATGGAACCGGTGTAACGCACAGATGGGAAACCCTGGTGAATCCGCAGCGTGAGATACCTAACCCCATTTTTGCGCTTACCGGAATCAATAACGAAATGGTGCGCGATGCACCTGTATTTGACGAAATAGCCGGGCAGGTGTTCGAACTGCTTAACGGCCGTATCTTCGTGGCACACAACGTCAATTTCGACTATTCATTTATCCGGCATCAGATGGAACAATCCGGATTAAAATGGACCGCACGAAAATTATGCACCGTCAGGGCCGCAAGAAAGGTGAGACCCGGACTGGCATCCTATAGCCTTGGCAATCTCTGCAGGTCATTGGATATAATGTTGGAGAACCGGCACCGCGCAGGTGGGGATGCCGATGCCACAGCGATTTTATTTTCGCGCCTTTTGGAATGGGACAGTGCGGGCG
>JAEYZX010000133.1 GCA_023427845.1 Bacteroidota bacterium | reverse complement strand
GTGGTGAACCTTGCGCCCTTCATAAAGTAAACCGAATCATTTTCTTTTTTGGTGATCTCGGCGCGGATCCGAAAGTCCTGCTGTTCGGTCCTGGAATTCCATACCAACGCTTTTTTGGTCCGGTAATTGAACCTTATAGAGTCGGGTTCCACAACATTGGCACCCTGTTTGAAAACGGGATACTGTGTATAGGCGCCGGTGGAGTCTTTTATCCGTCCGGCATAAATTTCCTCTTTTTCGTAATCCATGACAATGATCCCGGCTTTCAGTTCGATGTCGAGGTAATACAGTTCGGCCTGATTATATAATGTAATCTGTTTTTTTTTCTGGTCGATCCGCTCATAATCGAGGGCTTTGCGGCGCACTTTTCCTTCGAGTGCCGATTTGGGTTTTACGGTGTCCAATTTGACAGTGTCGGCCTCGACCAAAAGCATCGGAGGGTCAACCACTAAGCTGTCGGGTTGCTGTTCGGCCCGGACGGGAATGTTATTTTTTGGAAGCTCCTGGGAGTAAGTTTTTGAGTACGCAATTGTTAGGAAAATTGCTGATAAAACGATATGAAATAAGTTTGTACGCAAAAGTTTAAATACTATTTTTGTAAAATATGGCTTAGCTATTGACGTTCCAAACTTACATATTTTATTCCGTCAAAAATAATCAAATAATAAATGTAGCCTTTCGCTTTTTATTAAAATTAACTTTTAAATTCTATGGGAATATCTAGTAAAATAAGAGCTTCTTTCACAATTCTGCTATTCGCGATCTCGTTCACCGCCCAAAGTCAATCAGGGAAATTCAAGGTCACTCTCGATGCCGGACATGGAGGTAAGGATTATGGTGCTGTTCATGGTGGTTACATCGAAAAAAATATTGCATTGTCGGTCGTATTAAAGGTTGGCCGCATACTTGAAAGCACTCCGGGTTTTGATGTCAATTATACTCGAAAAACAGATGTCTTCATCGATTTGATCGAACGGGCAAACATCGCTAATCGCGCCGACTCTCATATATTCGTATCGATACACTGCAATGCTAATCCTAATACGGCTCCTGCGGGGACTGAAACATACGTTATGGGTATGTCGAAGAACGCATCCAATCTCGAAGCTGCGAAAAAAGAAAATGACGTAATCATACTTGAGAAGGATTACAAGGAAAAATACCGCGGTTACGATCCAAAATCTCCTGAAACGCTTATTGGGATGACATTGATGCAGGAAGAGTATCTTGACAACAGTATTACGCTTGCAAGTAAAATCGAAGATAATTTTACAAGAGAGGTCAAGCGAAACAGCCGTGGCGTGAAACAGGCACCGTTCATGGTACTTCATAAAGCATATATGCCGCGCGTGTTGATTGAAATGGGTTTTATCTCAAATTCAAAAGAAGGTGCGTTTCTTGATTCGGAAGCCGGACAGAACGAAATGGCCCGCGCAATTGCCAATGCAATCATTAGTTACAAAAAGGAATATTATGGAAGCGGTGCTGTCGAGGAAGTTGCTGAAAAGCCATCCGATAAGCTGGCGCCGTCCGAAAAGATAGCGGCTCCGCAAACCGAAACCGCGAGTGCTCCTGCGCCGGAAACACCATCTGCAAGCGGTGTAGTGTTTAAGGTTCAGATTGCGGCAAGTGGAACCAAACTGGCGTTGACTCCGTCAAATTTTAAAGGCTTGGACAATATTTCGGTTATTACCGACAACGGGACGTTCTTTAAATACATGTATGGGGCAACATCCGACTATAATACGGCCCGGCAATATGTCGCCGAGGCAAAAGCCAAAGGATTTGAGTCGGCCTACCTTGTAGCGTTTAAAGACGGTAAGAAAGTAACGATCCAGGAAGCCCTGAAATAATAACACCGATTTAAGAGTTTTTTACTTTAAATTTGAGCAAAACAACGCACCATTGAAAGTATCCAGAGAAATTAAAACCGCCATACTTGTTATCGCTTCAATCTTATTGTTTATTTGGGGGTACAGTTTCCTTAAAGGCAGGGACCTGCTAAGCAATTACAAAACCTTTTACGTGGTATACGACAATGTTGAGGGGCTTGCGCCATCAGCACCGGTAACGATCAGCGGACTAGTAGTCGGAAAGATCAACAGCATTACCTTGCGCGAAAGCGATGCCAAACTCGTAGTCGAAATCAATCTGAAAGGCGATTTCCCTATCTCAAGATCCAGTGTGGTCAATATTTACGAGCCCGGACTGATCGGAGGCAAGCAAATACAGATCATTCCAAATCTTGAAGACCGCAATATGGCCGAGACCGGAGATACGCTGCAGGGTAGGATTGTGCCGGGGCTTACGGCCCTTGTAGGCGAAAAACTTACGCCGCTTCAGGAGAAAGTCGAACGTACGATTGTTAGCGCCGATTCGGTTCTGACCAACCTCAATAAAGTGCTTGATGCAAAAACCCGTGCAAATTTGCGCAGTAGTATAGCAAATTTAAATTCGACTTTGGCCGAGTTTAATGAAGCCTCGAAAAATGTCAACGGAATGCTGGCTGAAAACCGCAGTAAAATCAGCAGCACAATGACAAACCTTGACAATGCATCGGCAAACTTCTCCAAAATTTCCGATACGATTGCGAATGCGGATATCGGGAAAAGCATTCGCTCACTTGAAAATACGCTTGCAAAGGTAAACGCGATGATTACTGAAATGGAATCGGGAAAAGGTACGCTTGGCAAACTTATGAACGATGAGGCGCTCTACAACAACCTGACGAAATCCTCGCGGGAACTGGAATTGCTGCTTCAGGATTTGCGCTTGAACCCGACACGATACATTAACATTTCAGTTTTCGGTAAAAAGAACAAACCGTATGTCGCCCCTAAAAATGATACCATTACCGCCAAAAATTAAGCATGGAATATATCGATAATATTTTATTTGTAGTACTACTTGGTTTTGGAATCTATTTTTTTGCGAGAAATGTCAGAAAGATCATCCGGAACATCAAACTCGGACATGACGTAAACCGCTACGACCGCAAAGGTGAGCGTTGGGGAAACATGGCGATGGTTGCCTTGGGCCAGTCAAAAATGGTCAAACGCCCCATTTCAGGAATTTTGCACGTCATCGTATATCTGGGATTCATCATCATCAACATTGAAGTACTTGAAATCATCATTGATGGGATTTTCGGAACACACCGCGTTTTTAGTGTTCTTGGCGGATTTTACAGCTTTCTGATAGGATCGTTTGAGATACTTGCACTTTTGGTGCTTGTAGCGGTTTTCACTTTCTGGATTCGCCGGAATATCATTCGCGTCCGAAGGCTTTTCCATGGTGATCTTCGTGGATGGCCAAAGAACGACGCTAATATCATTCTGTATTTTGAAGTCGTACTGATGACATTGTTCCTGTTGATGAATGCTGCCGATTTACATCTGCAGAACGCAGAAGTGGAGCACTACGTCAAGGCAGGTGCTTTCCCTGTCAGCCAGTTCATTTCCCCGATTTTCAGTGGAATGGCGGTCGATTCGGTAATTTTCTTCGAAAGGGTTTTTTGGTGGCTCCACATTACCGGGATACTGATTTTCCTGAACTATCTGTATTATTCAAAACACCTTCATATATTATTGGCGTTTCCTAATACGTATTTCGCCGATCTTGATCCAATGGGAAAATTCAAAAACCTGGAATCGGTTACGAATGAGGTGAAGTTGATGATGGACCCGAACGCCGATCCATTCGCCGCGCCTGCCGGTGATGCATCCGAAGTCCCTGCAAAGTTTGGTGCAAGTGATGTTCAGGACCTCAATTGGGTACAATTATTAAATGCCTATACGTGCACCGAATGTGGCCGATGTACTTCGGCGTGTCCGGCAAACATTACAGGAAAGAAGCTTTCCCCGCGAAAAATCATGATGGATACGCGCGACCGGTTGGAAGAAATCGGTAAAAACATCGACGCAAACAAGGGCGTATTTGTACCTGATAATAAAATGCTTCTGCACGACTATATCACCGAAGAAGAATTATGGGCCTGCACGACCTGTAATGCCTGTGTTGAGGAATGTCCGGTAAGCATTAGTCCGCTTTCGATTATAATGGACATGAGGCGGTACTTGGTAATGGAACAAAGCGCCGCACCGATGGCATTGAATGCAATGATGTCGAATGTAGAAAATAACGGTGCGCCGTGGCAGTATAGTCAGCAGGACCGTCTGAATTGGGCAAATGATAATTAATTGAGCAAAAATTGGTGATGGGAGCGGATGAAATTGAAAAAAACTTGCAGCCGGCAGTCGAGAACGGTCAGACAGTAAGTCCGATTCTTCCGCCGGGAATAAAAAATTACCTCATTGATATAGATGGAACGATTTGCGACGACATTCCAAACGAAGAACCGGAACGAATGGGAACAGCCGAAGTCTATCCTGATGCCCTTGCAACATTAAACCGATGGTACGATGAAGGTCATGTCATTTTCTTTTTCACCTCACGGACCGAAGCTCACAGGGAAATTACTGAAAACTGGCTCCATAAACACGGTTTTAAATATCATGGGATGCTGATGGGTAAGCCACGTGGAGGAAATTATCATTGGATCGACAATCATCTGGTTAAAGCAACCCGATATCGGGGAAAATTCACTGATCTGGTAAACAAAGAAATAACGATTCAGGTTTTCGATGACGGGAATCATCAATAATAATGGCAGTGCCGTTTTAGAATAAAAATTATGTCAGAATTAAATGTGCCGACTATGGCCGAAATGCTCGCACAAGGCAAACAGCCCGAAGTATTGTTCTGGGTAGGATGCTCGGGTAGTTTCGACGACAGGGCCAAAAGAATAACAAAAGCATTTGTACGGCTTCTAAACCGTGCAGGAGTTTCATTTGCAGTTTTGGGAACCGAAGAAAGCTGCACTGGCGATCCGGCAAAACGCGCAGGCAACGAGTTTTTGTTCCAGATGCAGGCAATGATGAACATCCAGGTGCTGAACGGTTATGAGGCAAAAAAAATCGTTACCGCCTGTCCGCACTGTTTCAATACGATAAAGAATGAATATCCCGAACTCGGCGGGCAGTATGAGGTTATCCATCATACGCAATTCCTTAAATCACTGCTCGATGAAGGACGCTTAACCGTTGAAGGCGGGCAGTTCAAAGGGAAACGTGTCACGTTCCATGATCCGTGTTACCTCGGTCGGGCGAACAGTATTTATGAAGCGCCACGGGATTTGATTCAGAAATTGGATGCCGAGCTTGTGGAAATGAAGCGTTCTCGCAAAAACGGGCTTTGTTGTGGTGCGGGTGGTGCCCAAATGTTCAAGGACGCGGAGCCTGGTTTCAAAGAGGTTAATGTTGAACGAACCGAGGAAGCACTCAGCCTGCAACCCGAGATAATCGCCGCTGGTTGTCCGTTTTGCAATACGATGCTTACCGACGGTGTAAAGCATAAAGAAAGTGACGTGAAGGTCATGGACGTGGCAGAACTGATTGCAAACGCGCAGGATTTATAATGAAAAACCTTTATACACTACTAATTGCCTTGTTTGGCAGCATTTCTTTCGCGCAGGATGCGGTGATTGAAAAAATGGCTATCGAATCTTGTGAATGCATCACCAAAAAGAATATTGATTTCACAACTTTCACGACCGAACGGATAGAAATGGAGTTAGGACTCTGTTTTCTAAACAGTTTTTCATCGCACCAGGAGGAATATTCAAAGTTTGTCACTATAGATTTTTCAGATCAGGCCGCGATGGAAAAATTAGGCGAAACGATAGGATTGCGAATGATTGCCCATTGTCCGGAAGTGATCCTTGCGCTTTCCAAGGCTGGAGAGGACACACTTACTGTAGAAGCGCCGGCAGATGAAACCATTGAGGGCCAACTGATGGAAATCCTAACGAATGAATTTGTAACTTTTAAAGTGAAGGATAAAAACGGTCGGATTCATAATTTTATCCTGCTTGATTATTTTGATACGGCGCCGCTTTATACGAACAACCAAATAAAACAAAAAGACAATCTTTCCGTTAGTTTTAGTGAGATTGAACTTTTTGACCCGAAACTAAAAGAATTCCGTTATTATAAAGTCATCACGGGATTACAGAAAATATAATTAACGCTGAATTCAGCAGAAAAACACAATGCAATGTACGTTCCATTTGAAAATTTACCGGCAGAGTCCAAGGTTTGGATTTACCAATCCAACAGAAAATTTTCTGATGCTGAATTTGCCGAAATAGAATCGTCGCTGAAGGAATTCCTTGACAGTTGGGCTGCACACGGTCATCCGCTTGAAGCTTCCTACCAACTGCGATACAACAGATTTATCATAATTGCAGTCAATCCTGAAATGCAGGCGGCTACAGGCTGCTCGATCGATGCGTCGGTCCAGTTTATTCAGGACCTTGAAAAGAAGTACAATGTTGACCTTCTCGATAAAATGAACGTTACGTTCAAACTTGGTGAACATATTGCACATAAGCCGTTGGCCGAATTTAAAAAAATGGCAAAAGAAAAAGCAGTATCCGAAAACACTATTGTTTTCAATAATTTGGTCAATACGGTCGGAGAGTGGAACGAATTTTGGGAAGTACCCGCTAACGAAAGCTGGCACAGCCGCTTCTTTTAACTACTGGACATGCGATATCTACTTCCGGCGCTCCTACTTTTTACGCAGTTGGCAATCGCGCAATACAATCACATTACGCCCATTATGGAGCGCAAGGTCGAACAGACCTGGGTGGACAGTATCTACGCAAATATGTCGCTTGAACAAAAAATCGGACAACTGTTCATGGTGGCGGCTTACTCAAACAAGGATGCGGCACATGAAAATTTTGTCGAAAGCCTGGTCCGAAATTATCATATTGGCGGCCTTTTGTTTCTTCAGGGTGGTCCGATCCGTCAGGCAAAACTCACCAATCGGTACCAAGAGGCCGCGAAAACGCCTTTGTTTATCGGGATTGATGCTGAATGGGGTCTTGCAATGCGACTCGACTCGGTTGCGCGTTTTCCGTGGAATATGACACTTGGCGCAATCCAGGATCTTAAAATGATTGAACGTGTCGGTGAGGAATACGGCAAACAAAGCCGACGGATGGGAATCCATTTCAATTTTGCCCCGGTGCTCGACATCAATACCAATCCGCGGAATCCAATAATCGGAAACCGTTCCTTTGGCGAAAATAAAGACAATGTTACCGATCGCGCGCTTGCACTGATGAAAGGAATTCAGCGTGAAGGCGTCTTCGCTACAGGTAAACATTTTCCCGGACACGGCGATACCGAAACCGACTCGCATCACACACTACCGATGGTCAATTTTTCGAAGGAACGATTGAATGACGTCGAATTTTATCCGTACAAAAGATTGTTTAGTGAAGGACTTGCGTCGGTTATGGTGGCGCATCTCGAGGTTCCGGCTATTGAAAGGCGTGAGTTTTACCCTTCATCAATCTCGTATGATGTCGTAACGAATGTACTTCAGAAAGAGCTCGGTTTTAAGGGATTGATTTTTACCGACGCACTCAATATGAAAGGCGCGAGCAATTTCAAACAGCCGGGCGAGATCGATCTCGAAGCATTTCTTGCAGGTAACGACATATTGCTTTTTCCGGAAAATGTTCCGGTAGCGCTGGAAAAAATTTGCATGGCAATACAGGATTCCGTTATTACCGAAGAACGGTTGGCACACTCAGTAAAGAAAATTCTTTCTTTTAAACATAAGGCGCATCTCGATATGTATGCACCTATAAACCTTAAGAACCTCTATGCCGATTTGAGTACGGCTGATAATGCAGCATTTCAATACAAATTGTATGAAGACGCTATCACGGTCCTTAAAAATGAGAATCACGTACTGCCTCTAAAGAACCTTGATCAAGAACGGATTGCATATGTAAAGCTTGGAAACGACAGTGCGTCGCCATTTCTTTCAACGCTTCAAAAGTATACCGAAGTCACTGAAATAGAGGAAAATGACATTGATAGTTTAAAAGTGCGGTTACAGGAATTTACGACCGTTATTGTTGGTTTTCATAAACCGGATGGCGCCTGGAAAAATCATGATTTTCTTCCGCATGAACTTGTGAAATTAGACTCCATTGCCAAATACAATCGTGTTATTCTTGACATTTTCGCAAAACCATATTCGCTTTTGCCGATTATCGACTATTCCGGAATTGACGCGATTGTAATGTCGTACCAAAATACCGATGTTTCACAGATCCTCTCGGCTGAATTGATCTTCGGTGGATTTGAGGCAAAAGGAAAACTTCCGGTATCTGTTGGCCCGTTTAATGTCGGCGATGGACTATGGACCGAACAATTGAATGTTTTAGGATTTACGGCACCCGAAAATGTTGGGATGAGTTCGGCGAAATTAACGAAGATCGACCAACTTGCATTGAGTGCCATCCATAAAAAAATGACGCCTGGAATTCAGGTGCTTGTTGCGCGGAGGGGAAAGGTGATTTACCAAAAAGCGTTCGGATATCATACGTACGACAACATTATCAAGG